>PWRV01000210.1 GCA_003563455.1 Thioalkalivibrio sp. | reverse complement strand
GGGCCACATTCTGGATGAAATTCGTCTGCCGGCAAAGGAATGCCGGCGTCTGGAGCACGTCGACCACGTCGGCGACCTCGCCGAGCGGGGTGTCCTCATGCACGTCGGTCAGCACCGGAACATTCAGTGATTTTCTCACCTTTTCAAGGATCTGAAGGCCTTTGCTCATGCCGGGTCCGCGGAAGCTCCCTGTCGAGGACCGGTTCGCCTTGTCGAAGGAGGACTTGTAGATGAAGGGAATCTCCAGGGCCGCGGCGATCTCCCGGAGCGTCCCGGCGGTATCCAGCGCGAGCTGCTCGGACTCGATCACGCAGGGGCCGGAGATCAGGAAGAACGGGCGGTCCGGACCCACCTTGAAACCACAGAGATCCATCGGCAGGCTCACGCGACGGACTGCTTGGCCAGGGTGGCCTTGGCTTCCTGGTAGCGCCGGGCGGCACTGATGAAGCCCGTGAACAGTGGGTGCCCGTCCCTCGGTGTCGAGGTGAACTCGGGATGGAACTGGCAACCGATGAACCAGGGATGCTCAGGCAACTCGACCGCCTCGACCAGGTTCTGGTCCTGCGAACGGCCCGAGAAGACCAGGCCGGCCTGCTGCAAACGTTCGGCGTAGGCGTTGTTGAACTCGTAGCGATGCCGGTGCCGCTCGTGGATCTGACGCTTCGAATAGGTCCGTGCCATCAGGGTGTCCTCCAACAGCGCCGCGGACTGTGCGCCCAGGCGCATCGTGCCGCCCAGATCGCTGCCCGCGTCGCGGCGTTCGATGCGCCCTTCCCGATCCTGCCACTCCGTGATCAGCGCAATCACCGGATGCGGCGTGTCCGGCGCGAATTCGGTGCTGTGGGCCCCCTCGAGTCCGGCAACATTGCGCGCGAATTCGATCACCGCCACCTGCATCCCGAGGCAGATTCCAAGGTAGGGAACGCCCTTTTCGCGCGCGCGGCGTGCGGCCAGGATCTTGCCCTCGATGCCGCGTTCCCCGAAGCCTCCGGGCACCAGGATCGCGTCCAGACCCTCCAGCTCCGGCAATACCGCCGGATCAGAGCCCTCGAGCTTCTCGGAGTCGATGTAGCGGATCCGTACCCGCGTACCCGTGTGGATCCCGGCGTGTGTCAGGGCCTCGTTCACCGACTTGTAGGACTCGGTCAGATCGACGTACTTCCCGATCATGCCGACCGTCACCTCGGACTCCGGAAACTCCATCGCGTTGACCACGTGCTTCCAGTCGGAAAGATCCGCCTGCGGCACCTCGATCCGCAGCTTGCGCAACACGATCTCGTCGAGCTTCTGCGAATGCAGCCAGAGTGGAATCTTGTAGATGTTGTCGACATCCACCGCAGAGATCACCGCCTTTTCCTCGACGTTCGTGAACAGCGCGATCTTTCGCCGCTCGCCCTCGGGCAGCGCCTGCGTCGAGCGGCACAGCAGGACGTCAGGCTGGATCCCGATCGAGCGCAGCTCCTTCACCGAGTGCTGGGTGGGCTTCGTCTTGATTTCCCCGGCGGCCGCGATGAACGGCACCAGGGTCAGGTGGATGTAGAGCACGCTCTCCCGGCCCAGTTCGACCCCCATCTGGCGGATCGCCTCGAGGAAGGGCAGGGACTCGATGTCGCCGACGGTGCCGCCGATCTCGACCAGTGCGATGTCCGCATCGCCCGCGCCCGCGCGGATCGAGCGCTTGATCTCGTCCGTGATGTGCGGAATCACCTGCACGGTGCCGCCGAGATAGTCGCCGCGGCGCTCCTTGCGGATCACGCTCTCGTAGATCTGACCGGTGGTGAAGTTGTTCGCGCACCCGGTGCGGATGCGCACGAAGCGCTCGTAGTGGCCGAGGTCCAGATCGGTCTCGGCACCGTCGTCGGTAACGAAGACCTCGCCATGCTGGAACGGGCTCATGGTACCCGGATCCACGTTGATGTAGGGATCCAGCTTGAGCAGCGTGACCTTCAGACCCCGCGCCTCGAGGATGGCGCCCAGCGACGCCGATGCAATGCCCTTGCCCAGAGACGAGACCACGCCTCCGGTGATGAATACGAAACGCGTCATGCGGGGCACCCATGGAAGTACGGCCGGCCAGCCGGCCGGATCGCGTCAGGAGATTATCAAAAAGCCCCGGGGCGCTCAATCGGGACCGTCCCGGGGTCGGCCACCGAAGGCCGCGCGCTGGCGCGGCCACCGGTCCGTCGCTGTCAGCGGGACCAGAGCGCCCCGATCAGCTCGCCGTCCCGCTCGATCAGGGGCACCCGCGCGCGCCGCCAGGGCGGAATGCCGCGTTCCTGCATCAGGTTCTTCAGCGAGTGCCGTTTCCCGTCCGGCTGACGCAGCCGCTCGCCCCCGCGGCGAAACCGCACCCGGACGCCGTCGCAGTCCGTGACCCCGGCCTCGTGCAGCTCGCGGCGCGTCAACACCCGACCGTCGGGGAGGTGCAGCTCCGCCGCACCCGGAGGCCAGACGAAACCCTCGCAGGGCGGCTCGAGTCCGGTTGCCTTCGCTGTCACCAGCAGGTAAAGCGCTCCCCGGTAGACCCTCAGGCTGTGACCGTCCCAGTGCAGCGCCGGGCTCGCGTCCGGCGCGGCCTGCTCCAGCTGGCGCAGGAACTCGAGCAGTCGCCGGCGGCGCGGAGGCTGGGCTCCCGCACGCGTGATGAAACGCCGCAGCAGCCAGGACCTTCTGGACACGGGTTCCCGCAACAGTCCCTGCAGATCCAGACAGTCCGGACACGGCCCCGCCAGGCCGTCGAGCACCGGGTCGAGCAGCCCGTCGAGCACGTCGACGACCTCGGCCTGCAACCCCGCTGCGACGCCGAGCCTGCGCTCCGCCGGGAACCGGCCCGCGAGCCGCGGCAGCACCTCGCGGCGCAGGAAGTTGCGGTCGAAACGCAGATCCGCGTTGGTCGGATCCTCGATCCACTGCAGAGCGTGCGCCTGCGCGTAGGCCGCGATCGCGGCGCCGGGTACGCCGAGCAGCGGGCGCCCCAGCCAGCACTGTCCGGTGCGGCGCATCAGCGGCATCGCGGCGAGGCCGGCGGGTCCGCTGCCCTTCAGGGCCGCCAGCAGGAAGGTTTCGGCCTGGTCGGCCGCGTGGTGCGCGGTCAGGATGCAATCGCCAGCGCCCGCATCCCGCGCCAGGGCACGGTAGCGCAGTCGGCGCGCGGCCGCCTCGATGCCCTCCTCCGGGCGCTCGGGCACCCGGACCTCCAGCACCCGGCACCGGTAGCCGAAGGCCTCGGCGACACGCCGGCAGTGGTCCGCCTGCGCATCCGCCAGTGGGTGAAGGCCATGGTGAACATGCAGCGGCAACGCGCGCCGATGGGGATCGCACCGCGCGAGCGCATGCAGAAGGACGACCGAGTCCCGGCCGCCGCTCAGCGCCACCCGCAGTCGACCGATCCCGGGGTAGCTCTCCAGAAACGCATGAAGCCCCGCGACGACCGGTTCAGGTGCCGGTTTCCTGGAAGGCGCCATAATCCATCAGCCGCCGGTAGCGCCGCTCGAGACGCTGCTCGGGATCGAGCCCGTCCAGCTCCTCAAGGGTCTCCAGCAACGCGGACTTGATACGGGTCGCCATGATCTCCGGCGCACGATGGGCACCACCGAGAGGCTCGTCGATCACGCGGTCCACCAGCCCCAGCTCCCGCAGCCGGTCCGAGGTGATCCCAAGGGCCTCCGCGGCCTCCGGGGCCTTGTCCGCGCTCTTCCAGAGAATGGAGGCACAGCCCTCCGGAGAGATCACCGAATAGGTCGAATACTGCAGCATCAGCGTCGCGTCGCCGACCCCGATCGCCAGCGCGCCGCCGGAGCCACCCTCCCCGATTACGGTCGCGATGATCGGCGTGTCCAGACGGGCCATCACCATCAGGTTCCGCGCGATGGCCTCGCTCTGACCTCGCTCCTCGGCACCTACACCCGGATACGCCCCGGGCGTATCGATGAAGGTCAGGATCGGCAGCCGGAAGCGCTCTGCCAGTTCCATCAGCCGCATTGCCTTGCGATAGCCCTCCGGACGCGGCATGCCGAAGTTGCGCTGGATCTTTTCCTTGGTCTGGCGTCCCTTCTGGTGCCCGATCAGCATCACCGGGCGTCCGTCCAGACGCGCGGGACCGCCGACGATCGCCGCGTCGTCGGCGTAGGCGCGATCGCCACGCAGTTCGCAGAAGTCGGTGAGGATCTCCGGCACGTAGTCGAGTGTGTAGGGGCGGCGCGGATGACGCGACAGCTGGGCGATCTGCCAGGGCTTGAGCTTGCTGAAGATGTTCTCGGTCAGCGCCAGGCACTTTTCCTCGAGGCGCTGAATCTCTTCCTGGATGTTGACCTCGGCATCCCCCCCGACGAAGCGCAGATCCTCGATCTTCGCCTCCAGTTCCGCGATCGGTTGTTCGAAATCGAGAAACTCCGGGTTCATGCGGCCTTCCGTATCTGCACGTTCATCGCGCGAATTGTAGCGGATACGTCCACCAGCCGCTCCCTGGCGGAATCCCCTGCGGGGCCCTCAGGCAGGGCCGTAGACGAGTCGGACGCGGCTTTCCGGACCCAGCGTCTCGTTCAGGCGACGCAGCAGCTGCTCGTCGGGGCGCAGCTGCCAGTCTTCCGGGAGTTGCAGGTCGACCCAGACATCCTCCCGCCGATAATGCAGGCGCAGCCGGCACGACCCGGAGGGACACTGAGTGATCACCTGATGCAGCGAGCGCACCTGCTCCGAGCGCAGCGCCACCAGGCTGAGGTCCAGCACGCGCGCCCACTCGGCGCGGGCCTCGTCCAGTGTCAGCACACGCTGGGCGCGCATGCGGACGCCACCGGCATAGTCGTCGAGCGCGACGGTGCCCTCGGCGACGATCAGCGTGTCCGCGGCCAGGTGCTCCTGGTACTGGCGGTAGTCTTCGTTGAAGAGCACGACCTCGGCGCGGCCGGTCTGATCATCCAGGGTCACGATCGCCATGCGGCCGCTCTGCGTGTTGCGCAGCCGGATACCCACCACCAGCCCGGCGATGCGCGCGGTGTCCTGCCGGCGGCGCCGGGACGGCCCGTTGTCCGGCCTGCTCTCGAGCTGCGCCGTCAGGCTTTGCAGGGTCGTGCCGGTCAGGCAGTGCAGTTCTTCCCGGTAGCGCGCGATCGGATGTCCGGTCAGGTACAGCCCGAGCGTCTCCTTCTCGCCGCGGAGCCGCTCCTCCTCGTCCATCTCGGACAGGGTTTCGAATTCGGGGAGCACCGCGCTGGCAGGCTCGCCGAAGAGGTCGACGACGCCGAGCTCCGCATTGCGGCCCGCCTGTTCGGCGGCGCCGACAGCCAGGGGTATCGTCGCCAGCAGCGTCGCACGATTCGGCCCGATGCGATCGAGCGCCCCGGCACGGATCAGGATCTCCAGGACCCGCTTGTTCAGCTTGCCCAGATCGACCCGCTGGCACAGATCCACGAGGCTGTGAAACTCCGCCCCGCCCTCCCGTGCCCGAAGCAGCGTGTCGATCGCCGACTCGCCCACCCCCTTGATCGCGCCCAGGCCGTAGACGATGGTTTGCGTATCGGTCGCGGCGAAACGGTAGGCCGACCGGTTGACGTCGGGCGGCATCACCGTCAGTCCGAGGCTGCGGCATTCGTCGATCAGCCCGACCACCTTGTCGGTGTTGTCCATGTCCGCCGACAGGACCGCCGCCATGAACGGTGCCGGGTAGTGGGCCTTCAGCCAGGCGGTCTGGTAGGCCAGCAGGGCATAGGCGGCCGAGTGCGACTTGTTGAAGCCGTAGCCCGCGAACTTTTCCATCAGGTCAAAGATGTAGGTCGCGGTCTTCTCGGGAACGCCGCGACCGAGCGCACCCTGGACGAAGATCTCCCGCTGCTTGGCCATCTCCTCGGGCTTCTTCTTGCCCATCGCCCGGCGCAGCAGATCGGCGCCGCCCAGGGTGTAGTTTGCGAGCACCTGCGCGATCTGCATCACCTGCTCCTGATACAGGATCACGCCGTAGGTGGGCTTCAGGATCGGCTCCAGGTCCGGATGCGGGTACTCCACCCGGGCCCGGCCGTGCTTGCGGTCGATGAAGTCGTCGACCATCCCGGACTGCAACGGGCCCGGCCGGTACAGCGCGACCAGCGCGATCACGTCCTCGAAGCTGTCCGGCTGCAGACGCCGGATCAGGTCCTTCATGCCGCCGGATTCGAGCTGGAAGACCGCTGTGGTCTGATGGGCCTGTAGCAGCCGGAAAGCGGCCGGATCATCCAGCGGGATCCGGTCGAGGTCAACGGTCTCGCCGTCCGGAAGCTGCCGGATCGCCTCCAGGGCCCAGTCGATGATGGTCAGCGTGCGCAGCCCGAGAAAGTCGAACTTGACCAGACCGACCGCCTCCACGTCGTCCTTGTCGAAGTGGGTCACCAGGCTGCTGCCACCCGGTTCGCAGTAGAGCGGCGAGAAGTCGGTGAGGGCCGAGGGCGCGATCACCACGCCACCCGCGTGCTTCCCGGCGTTTCGCGTGAGCCCCTCGAGCTTCAACGCGAGCTCCAGGATCCCGCGCACCTCCTCGTCCTCCTCGTGGAGCGCCTTCAGGTCCTCGCTCTCCTCCAGTGCACGGGTCAGGGTCATCCCGATTTCGAAGGGGATCAGCTTTGCGATCCGATCGACGAAGCCGTAGCCGTGCCCCAATACCCGACCGCAATCGCGGACCACCGCCTTCGCCGCCATGGCGCCGTGGGTGATGATCTGCGACACCCGATCGCGACCATAGCGCTCCGCCACGTAATCGATCACCCGGTCCCGCCGGTCCATGCAGAAATCGATATCGAAGTCCGGCATCGACACCCGCTCTGGGTTAAGAAATCGCTCGAAAAGAAGATCATAACGCAATGGATCCAGGTCGGTTATGCCTAGGGAATACGCGACCAGTGAACCGGCACCGGAACCGCGGCCGGGACCCACCGGGATCCGGTTGTCCCGGGCCCAGCGGATGAAGTCCGCGACGATAAGAAAGTAGCCGGGGAAGCCCATCTGGCAGATCACCTCGAGCTCCCGGTCGAGTCGCGCCTCGTATTCCGCGTCCTCCGCGAAGCGGTGCCGTTCCAGACGCGCCCGCAGTCCCTCCCGGGCAGTGACCCGCAGATGATCCTCCACCGAGCGCCCGTCCGGAATCGGGAATTCCGGCAATACCGACTGCCCCAGCGAAAGCTGTACGCTGCAGCGGCGGGCGATCGCCACACTGTTCGCGAGCGCCTCCGGGATATCCGCGAAGAGCTCGGCCATCTCCGCCGGGCTGCGCAGATACTGCTGTTCGCTGTACCGGCGCGACCGCCGCGGATCGGCGAGAACCACCCCGTCGTGGATGCACACACGCGCCTCGTGTGCCTCGAAGTCTGACGTCTCCAGGAACCGCACGTCGTTTGTCGCCACGACCGGCAGGCCGAACGCCTCCGCCGCCTCGAGCGCGGACGCAATCCACGCTTCCTCTCCGGGACGCCCGGTGCGGGAGAGCTCGAGGTAAAAGCGGTCCGGAAACCGGTTCAGCCACGGTTCGATCAGCTCCCGGGTCACCGCGACGGGGCTGCCCGACCCCTGCACGAAGATCCCGTCGGTGGTGCCCGACAGCGCGATCAGCCCGTCCGTGCAGCCCTCGAGCCAGTCGAGGTCCAGTCGCGGCACTCCCTTGTCCTGCCCCTCCTGCCAGGCCCGGCTGATCAGTCGGGTCAAGTGGCGATAGCCCTGGCCGTTCTGTGCCAGCAGCGTGAGCCGTGCGAGCGAACCGTCCGGCCGGCTTCCGCGGAGCAGCACGTCCGCGCCGATGATGGGCTGAACGCCGGCCCCAAGCGCCGCCTTGTAGAACTTCACCAGCCCGAAGAGGTTGCAGTGGTCGGTCAGCGCGACCGCCGGCATTCCGGCCTCCGCGACCCGGGCGACCAGCGGCTTGAGCCGGACCAGACCGTCCACCAGCGAGTACTCGGAGTGGACCCTGAGATGCACGAACCCGGACATTACCGAAGCTCCATCACGCGTTGAACGCCGAGGCTGCGCGCAACGGGCGCGAAGCTGCGCCGGTGTTCCGGACACGGTCCGTAGCGCTCCAGCGCCTGCAGATGCGCGGCCGTCGCATAGCCCGCGTGACGATCGAAGCCGTACACCGGATACCGATCGTGCAGCTCCGCCAGCAGTGCATCCCGCGCGACCTTGGCGATGATCGAGGCCGCGCTGATCGCGGGGATCGTGCCGTCGCCACCGACGATGGCGGTGGCGCGCCAGGGCCCGTCCGGCGTGAAGCGCCCGTCCACCATCAACTCCCCGGGTGTGGCCGGAAGGGCCGCGACCGCGCGACGCATCGCCAGCAGCGTCGCGTGATGAATGTTCATCCGGTCGATCTCGGCGGCGCTGGCACTGCCCAGCGCCCAGGCCACCGCCTCCTCGCGCAGGATGCCCGCGAGGGCCTCGCGGCGGCGTGCGCCGAGTTTCTTCGAGTCGGCGAGCCCGAGCACAGTGCAGGGCTCGGGAAGGATCACCGCCGCGGCCACCACAGGACCCGCCAGCGGCCCCCGACCGACTTCATCCACCCCCGCGAAGCCCCGCGCCACCGGGGATCCGCCCGCGTCCTGATCCCGCATCCGATCTCTTCCCCCGCGTGCAACCATGAAAATCTCCCTCCCCCGCCTGCGGGGCCGGGGTGGGGGGTGCGGCACCTCGCGCACAGCCGACCGGCCCGGCGCGGTACACTACCACAGCATCCGATCAAAACCCGTCGGGGTTCGTCATGTCCACTCCTCAACTCCGCTGTGCCGTCGTCGGCGTCGGTCACCTGGGAAAATTGCACGCAGCCAAGTACGCGCAACTCCCGGACACCGAACTGGTCGCAGTGGTCGACAGCAATGCGGCCACCGCACGCGAGATCGCCTCCAGACATGATTGCGAGCCGGTACTCGACCATCGGGCGCTGCTCGGAAGGGTCGACGCGGTGAGCATCGCCGCACCGACGACCCTGCACTATGCAATCGCGCGGGATTTCCTTGACGTCGGTTGCCACGTGCTCGTGGAAAAGCCGATCACCACGACCGTCGAGGAGGCGGAGGCGCTGACCCAGCTCGCCGAAGACCGGGGCGTGGTGCTGCAGGTCGGACACCTCGAGCGCTTCAACCCGGCCCTGCGGCGCCTGGTGGAGGAACCGCTCGAGCCGCGTTTCATCGAATCGCACCGACTCGCCCCGTTCAAGCCCCGCGCCACCGATGTCTCGGTGGTGCTGGACCTGATGATCCACGACATCGACATCATCCTCACGCTGGTGGATGCGCCGCTGACCGATCTTCGCGCCTCGGGTGCGCAGATACTGACCACCGACATCGACATCGCGAATGCGCGACTCGAGTTCGCCGATGGCTGTGTCGCCAACGTGACGTCGAGCCGGGTCAGTACCCGGTCGGAGCGGCGCATGCGCATCTTCCAGCCGCACGGCTATGCGTCCATCGACTTCCAGAACCGGAACCTCGCACTGCACCACATCGGCGAAGATGACCCGGAGACCGGAATCCCCGAGATCCATACCGAG
>PWRV01000069.1 GCA_003563455.1 Thioalkalivibrio sp. | reverse complement strand
GGTCCGGAATGCGTGATCGGCGCCTCCTGCTACAACCAGCTCGACCGCGCCCGGTCGGCGATCGCCGCCGGCGCCGACTACGTCGCCTTCGGCTCCGTCTATCCCTCTTCGACCAAACCCCGTGCACGCCGGGCCGATCCCGACCTCCTGCGCCGTGCCCGTCGGGAACTCGACGCCCCGATCTGCGCGATCGGCGGCATCACCCCGGAAAACGCCGCAGCGGTGGTCGCTGCCGGAGCCGACATGATCGCGGTGATCCAGGGCATCAGCGAGGCCCCCGACCCCGAAGCCGCGGCGCGCCGGCTGCAGTCTTTGTTCGCCACCGGGCAGGCCCGCCGCGGGTGATTCGTCCGCGCCGGCGGACTACACTCCCGCCTTTGCCGGACACTCATCACACTTTCAGACAGGACAACGCCATGCAGGAATCCGAACGCCTTTTCGCCGCCGCCCAGGTCCACATCCCCGGCGGGGTGAACTCGCCGGTGCGCGCCTTCAAGGGCGTTGGCGGCACGCCCGTGTTCATGGAGCGCGCCGAGGGTGCCTACATGTTCGACGCCGACGGCAAGCGCTACATCGACTACATCGGCTCCTGGGGCCCGATGGTCGCCGGGCATGCGCATCCGGAGGTGATCGATGCGGTGCGGGAGGCCTGCGCGGGAGGCCTGTCCTTCGGCTGTCCGACAAGCCTCGAGGTCGCGATGGCCGAGAAGGTCTGCGAACTGGTGCCGTCGATGGACATGGTGCGCATGACCAGTTCCGGGACCGAGGCGACAATGAGCGCAGTCCGCCTCGCGCGCGGCTATACCGGCCGCGACCGCATCGTGAAGTTCGAGGGCAACTACCACGGCCACGGCGACGCGCTGCTGGTGAAGGCCGGATCGGGTGCGCTGACGCTCGGGCAACCCAGCTCTCCCGGCGTCCCCGCCGTGCTGGCGGAACTGACCAGTACGCTGAACTACAACGACATCGAAGGGGTGCGTGCGTGGTTTGCTGAGCACGGGGCAGGGACCGCCTGCGTGATCGTCGAACCGATCGCCGGCAACATGAACTGCATCCCGCCACAGCCCGGGTTCCTCGAGACCCTGCGCGAACTCTGCGACCAGTCCGGCACAGTGCTGATCTTCGACGAAGTGATGACCGGCTTCCGCGTGGCGCCGGGCTGCGCTCAGTCCCTGTACGGCGTCGCCCCCGACATCACCACCCTCGGCAAGATCATCGGCGGCGGCATGCCGGTCGGTGCGCTGGGTGGCCGCCGGGAGATCATGGAACACCTCGCCCCGGTCGGTCCGGTGTACCAGGCCGGAACGCTGTCGGGAAACCCGATTGCGATGACCGCCGGGCTGAAGACGCTCGAAATCCTGAGCCGCCCCGGCTTCCACGAGGGGTTGGAGGCGAAGACGCAGCGCCTGGTCGCCGGCGTGCTCGACGCGGCGGCCGAGGCCGGAGTGCCGATGACCGCAAACCAGGTTCCCGGGATGTTCGGCCTGTTCTTCACCGACCAGCCGGTGACCGACTATGCACAGGCGACCCGGTGCGATCTGGCCGCGTTCAAGCGCTTCTTCCACGGCATGCTGGACGCCGGGATCTACCTCGCCCCGAGTGCCTTCGAGGCCGGTTTCATCTCCAACGCCCACAGCGATGCCGACATCGACCAGACCATTACCACCGCCCGTGACGTGTTGAAAAACCTGTGAAATGAGGCACCGCCCGCAACTCCCTCCCCCGCTTGCGGGGACAAATCCGCCGGGAGCGGATTTCGAACCGCCGAAGGCGAGCCCGAAGGGCAGAGGGCAGGATGCCCGGAGTAACGGCTGGGGTGGGGGTGCGGCGGCGGGCCCGGCCCTCACCCCCGGCCCCTCTCCCGCAAGCGGGAGAGGGGAGCAACCCCGCGCCCGCTTGCGGGGAGGATTGGGGAAGGGGCCGTAGAGGCCTTCACCCCGGTAACCCTTCGTGGAAGCCCTGCTGACCGACGGCGGCCCGCTGGGCCTGCTGATCCTCTTCCTGCTGCTCGGGCTCGTCACCGGCATCCCCGCCGGCATGTTCGGTATCGGCGGCGGACTCGTGCTGGTGCCGGTGCTGGTCTGGCTGTTCGCGCTGATGGGCTTCGACAGCCAGTACCTGGTGCAGGCGGCCATCGGGACCTCGCTGGGGGCGATCATCCCGACCGCGATGCTCTCCGCGCGCGGCCACTACCTGCGCGGCGGGGTGCACGGCCCATCCGTGCGCCGGCTCCTGCCAGCGATCCTGGTCGGCGCCGCACTCGGCGCCGGCCTCGCGATCCAGATCGACGGCCGCGTGCTGTCACGCATCTTCGGCGTCTTCGAGATCGCGATCGCGCTGTGGCTACTGCTGAGCGTCCGTCCGCCGAAACGACCGGAGGCAGGGCGCGCGGTCTGGTTCGCGGCCGGCACCGGCATCGGCGGGATCTCGGCGCTGATCGGAATCGCGGGCGGCACGCTCACCACGCCGTTCCTCTTGAGCCAGGGACGCGACATCCGCCGCGCCATCGGCTCGGCGGCGGCGCTCGGCATCCCGATCGCGATTGCGGGCAGCCTGGTCTATGCGCTGCCCGCGCTGCTCGACCCTCGGCTGGACACACCGGAGTGGAGCGTGGGCCACCTGTATCTGCCGGCGATCGCCGGAATCGCGCTGGGCGCGGCGGTCAGCGTCCGGGCCGGGGTGTGGCTTACGCACCACCTGCCGGTGCTGATGCTGCGCCGCGCATTTGCGATCGTGCTGATGGTCGCGGGCGTGTACATGCTGCTGCGCTAACTGGCATGGCTCCGGGCCACCCCGAAGGATGACAAGGCCAGCCACGGATACCCACGGATCAACACGGATAGGGCTTCAATCAAAAAAGAGCCGTGCTGATCCGTGTCCATCCGTGGCTATATTTTCACGCTGACTCTCATGGCGCTCCGCCCCGCAACGATGAAAACTCCCTCCCCCACCTGTGGGGGAGGGCTGGGGTGGGGGCGCGGCGCCGGCCCCGGCCCTCACCCCGTCCCCCCTTACTCCGGGCATCCTGCCCTCCGCCCTTCCGGCCCGCCTGCGGCGGTTCGAGTCGCTCCCGGCGCCCCGGGGACAGATTTGCAAATCTGTCCCCGGCCCTTGGAGAGGGGAGGAATGCGCGACTTTCACGTCAACGCGCCAATGCGCGCTGCACGACGTCGGCGAGGTCGGGCGAGAGGTCCTTGCCCGCGAGCCGTTCCAGCACCTTGCGCATCTGTGCCGAGCGGGCGGGGTCGAGGCGCTGCCAGCGGGTGAGCGGCTGCGCGAGGCGCGCGGTCGTCTGCGGGTTCAGCGCGTCGAGATGCTCCAGGTAATCGGCGAGCCGCTGGTAACCCGCCCCGTCCTCGCGGTGAAAGTGACGATGGTTCTGCGCCATGAACGGCCCCAGCACCGCGCGGACCCGGTTCGGGTTCGACCAGCGGAAGCCGGGATGATCCAGCAACCGCTCCAGGCGCTCGAGCCCGTCGCCGACCTGGCTGCCGGACTCCAGCGCAAACCACTTGTCCAGCACCAGCGGATCATCGCGGTGACGCCGCTCGAAATCCGCCAGCAGTTCCTCGCGTACCGGATCGGTGCTGTCGTTGACCGCGGCGAGCGCAGCCATCGCAAGCGTCTGGCTGCGTGCCTCCCGGTACTGGCGCGCCGCGTCCTGCACCGCGCCGGGCGCCCCGATCGCAACCCGCAGTGCAAGAATGCGGTTGAGCAGCCGCCGCTGGCCCATCGCCTCCGCGGTAAAGGCGCCGTCGTCCCAAAGCCCGCGGTCCGGAGCGCGGGCCGCGAGGGGATCCGCCAGAGGATCGAACACCGCCTGTTCGACCGAGCGGCGCGCCGCATCGACCGCGACGGGGTCGGCGCGGTCGAAAGCCTCCATCAGTTCCCGGTGGGCCGGCAACTCGAGCAATGCGGCGAGCAGGACCGGCTCGACGGCGGCGTCCTCGAGCAATGCCCCGATCGCGCGCGTCAGCGCGACCTCAAGCACCGTATCGGCCTCGCTCTCGACACGCGCAATCACCGCGCGCCGCAGTAGCGTCTGCAGCGCGTCCCAGCGGGCGAAGGCATCGTCGTCATGCGCCACCAGGTGCGCGAGCTCCGAGGTGCCCTGCCCCGCGTCGAGCCGAACCGGGGCGGAAAATCCGCGCAGCCAGGACACCGCGGCCGGGGCCTCGCGCAGCCCCTGAAGCCGGAACGACTGCGCCTCGCCGGTCAGTTCCAGCACGAACTCGGTCGCCTCGGGAGCGTCGTCCAGCCGTGCCGTCAGCGGGCTTCCGTCGAGCGCGAGCAGCGACAGGCGGACCGGGATGTGCAGGGGGTGTTTCTCATCCTGGCCCGGTGTCGGTGGAGTCTGCTGCGCCAGATCGACCAGCAGCACGCCGGCCTGCGCATCGTAGCCCGTGCGCGCGGTGAGTCGCGGCGTACCCGCCTGCGTGTACCAGCGGCGGAACAGCTCGAGATCCCGCCCGGAGACCTCGGCCATCACGTCAACGAAGTCCTCGGTGGTCACCGCCTGCCCGTCGAAGCGCTCGAAGTACAGATCAAGCCCGCGCCGGAACGCCGCACGACCGATCAGGGTGCGCAGCATGCGGATCACTTCCGCACCCTTTTCGTACACGGTCATCGTGTAGAAGTTGTTGATCTCCGCGTAACGGTCCGGTCGCACCGGATGCGCGAGCGGGCCGGCGTCCTCGGGAAACTGGAAGGCCCGCAGGCCCCGCACGTCGTCAATGCGCTTCACCCCGAACAGCGTGCGGTCCGTGGTGAACTCCTGGTCGCGGAAGACCGTTAGCCCCTCCTTCAGCGAAAGCTGGAACCAGTCGCGGCAGGTCACCCGGTTGCCCGACCAGTTGTGGAAGTACTCGTGCGCGATCACGCTCTCGATATGCACGTAGTCGTTGTCGGTGGCGGTGTCCGGGCTTGCGAGCACGTACTTGGCGTTGAACAGGTTCAGGCCCTTGTTCTCCATCGCGCCCATGTTGAAGTCGTCGACTGCGACGATCATGTACACGTCCAGATCGTATTCCCGCCCGAAGGCCTCCTCGTCGTAGCGCATCGCCCGCTTCAGCGACGCCAGCGCGTGATCGCAGCGATCGCGGTTGTGGTGCTCGACGTAGACCTCCAGCGCGACCTCCCGCCCGGAACGCGTGGTAAAGCGGTCCGACACACAACTGAGATCGCCGGCGACCAGCGCGAAGAGGTAGCTGGGCTTCGGGAACGGATCCTCCCAGACGGCGTAGTGGCGCCCTTTCGGCAATTCACCGGCCTCGACCCGGTTGCCGTTGGCCAGCAGCACCGGGTAATGCGCGGCGTCGGCCTCCAGCCGCACCCGGTAACGGGTCAGCACGTCCGGGCGGTCCGGGAAGTAGGTGATGCGCCGGAAGCCTTCCGCCTCGCACTGGGTGCACAGGCTGCCGCCGGAGACGTAAAGGCCTTCGAGCGCCGTGTTCGCCTCGGGCCGGATCCGGGTCTCGACGGTGATCTCGGCGGTGTCCGGCAGGTCCGCGAGCAGCAACCCTTCCTCGTCCGCAGTGACCACACCGGATTGCGGGGGCTTCCCGTCGACCTCGAGGCGCAGCAGCTCCAGTTCGCGGCCGTGTAGCCGCAACGCGGCGCCCGGTTCGGCTCCTTCCGCCCGGCGCACGCGAATCCGCGACTCGACCCGGGTCGCCGCAGGATCGAGATCGAAGTGCAGGTCGAGGTGCTCGACCCGCCAGTCCGGCGCCCGGTATTCACTCAGCAGTACCATGCCAGGGGCTGCATCCTTCATCGTGTCGCTGCCTCGCTTCTTCGCATACCGCATGGGCAAGAAATCGCGCGCAGGGTTCCAACGCGCGCCAGGATCAAGGCCAGGACCCGCAGCCGCAGTGCGGCTTAGGGCGGCGCCCCACACACCCCATCGCAAAGGGCCATCGCGAAGGGCCAGTCGCGAACACAGGTCGCGCCCGCCAGGACTCCCATCGCCCCGGAGGGAACGCCTTCCGGCAGCGATCCCGCACATTCACCCATCTCCCCCGGCGCGGTAGCATAGCGCGCATGGAATGGATCGACATCTGCGTGAACCTCACCCACGAAAGCTTCAGGCGCGACCGCGACGCGGTGGTGGAACGGGCGGCCGAGGCCGGCGTGCGCTGGATGCTGGTGACCGGTTCCGACGAGACCGAGAGCCGGCGCTGCCTGGAACTCGCAGAACAATACCCCGAGCGCATGCGCGCGACGCTGGGCGTGCACCCCCACCACGCCAGCCAATGGCGCGACCAGACCGCCTACCTCTTCGCCGAGCAGGCCGGTCACCCGCTGGTGGCGGCGATGGGCGAGATGGGCCTCGACTATTACCGCAATCACTCCACGCCGACCGCTCAGCGTTCCGCTTTCGAGGCCCAGCTGGAACTCGCGGCGGACCTCGGCAAGCCCGTCTTCCTGCACGAGCGGGAGGCGAGCGGCGACTTCGGCGACATCCTGCAGCGCTACCGCGACCGCCTGCCGGCGGCCGTCGTGCACTGCTTCACCAGTGACGGCGCAGCGCTGGACCGTTACCTCGAGATGGACTGCCACATCGGCGTGACGGGCTGGGTCTGCGACGAGCGCCGCGGGAAGGAACTGCAGGGGCTGGTGCCGCGAATCCCCGAGGGGCGCCTGCTGCTGGAAACGGACGCCCCGTACCTGCTGCCCCGGACGCTGCCGAAGGGCCTGCCCCACGGACGGCGCAACGAACCGGCGTACCTGCCCCACGTCGGCGAGTTCGTCGCCGGCCTTCGGGGCACCCCGCCGGAGCAGCTCGCGCGGCAAACCAGCCACAACGCCCGGGCGTTCTACGGATTGCCCTGACCCGCACGACCGTTAATAGCGTGAAAGTCACGGAGTGCTCCCCTCTCCCGCTTGCGGGAGAGGGGCCGGGGGTGAGGGCCTGGGCCCGACGCCGCGACCCCACCCCAGCCCTCCCCCACAGGTGGGGGAGGGTGCTTTCATCGTCAGGGGTGGCGCAGTGCCATGGGAGTAGCGTGAAAATCCAGCCACGGATGGCCACGGATACACACGGAATGGGCTTTGAATAACCTGTTCTCGCTGACTTCCGTGTTCATCCGTGTGTTTCCGTGGCTTGTTTTCGCTCTTCGGGACGCAGGGAGCGGATTCCGAACTCCTGCCGGCGGGTAGGGGGATTTTCATCGTCGGGGGGTGGCACAGTGCCATGGAGGTTAGCGCAGCGGGTCCACCTCTCTGGCCCGAGCGCAAAAGGTCAGCTCCCCGTGCGTTCATTCGACAGCAAACCCGCCCTTCTGGCATAAACCCGAAACAAAACCGCGGACACACCGAGCCATGACCCAGCAACAACGCATCACCGAAAAACTGGAGCAGCACTTCGACCCCGTGCACCTCGAAGTGGTGAACGAAAGCCACATGCACAACGTCCCGCCGGGATCCGAATCGCACTTCAAGGTCACGCTCGTCAGCGACGCCTTTGCCGGCCAGAAGCTCGTGGCCCGACACCGGATGGTCAACCGCATTCTCGCGGACGAGCTGGCGGGCAGCGTTCACGCACTGGCCCTGCACACGCTCGACCCGGATCAGTGGTTCGAGCGCGCCGGAAAGGTTCCGGATTCACCGCCGTGTCACGGCGGGGAGAAGTCCTGAACCATTGAATAGGGCAACGAACCCGGAAACCGATGCGCCAACAGCCGGATCGGCGAGCCACTGGAACGCCGTGCCGGCGTCGGGCCACGGCTTCATCAACCTTCTTGCGAGCCTGGAACGCGGTCTCGGCTGCCAGGGACCGCTGAACCCCGAAGCCCCGTTGCCGGCACTCGCGCCCGAGACACTCGCGAGCCACCAGCACGTGCTGTTCTGGCTGATCGACGGCTTCGCGCTCGATTACCTGCCCCACACGCCAGTGCTGCGCAGCGATCTGTTTCAGCGGCTCGAGGCCGTTTTTCCGAGCACAACGGCGAGCGCGATCACCAGCGTCTTCACCGGCGTGAGTCCCGCGCAGCACGGCCTGCTCGGCTGGCGCACCTGGCTTCCAAGGCCGCGGAGCACCCTCACCGTCCTGCCAGCCCGCGAGGCCGACCACAACGGCAACTCCGCCGGGCTCAGCACCACGGAGCTCGAACAGCGGATCCGGCCACCGCTGCTCCTCGACCGGCTGCCACGTGCAACGACGGTGATCTCTCCGGCCGCCATTGCCCACTCCTCCTACAACCGGCTGATGAGCGGTTCGGCGCGGGTGCTGTCCTTCCGGCATCTGGACGAGTTGCCGGCCCTTTTGGGCATGCACGTCAGAAACCGCACCGACGGCCCGCACTTCACCTACCTGTACTGGTCGCACCTCGATCACCTCGGCCACGAACACGGTCCCGGCAGCACGGAGGTGCGCAACCATCTCGCCGAGATCGATATGGCCTATGCGGCGATCATCGGGCAACTGCAGGGCACGGGCGCGCTCTTTTTGACCAGCACGGATCACGGAATGCGGACAATGTCGCGGCGGCTGAACATCCGCGAGGCACCGGCGGTGAGCGACTGCCTGCGCCACCCGCTGACCGGGGAACCCCGTGCTGCGATCGCGCACGTGAAGCCGGATCGGCACCGGCAGTTCCGCCACGCGGTGAGCGAGGCATTCGGTTCGAGCGTCGAGCTGGTCGCAATGGACGAATGGCTGTCCGGCAGGGCGTTCGGCTCCGGCCCGCCGCATCCGGAACTGCAGGCCCGCGCCGGCGACTATCTGCTGTTCCCGGACGCCGACAGCTTCCTCGTCGACCCGGTGGGCGACGACACGGGACCCGACTTCCGTGGTGCCCACGGCGGGCTGACCCGCGAAGAACGCGAAATCCCGCTGTTCCGCCACGACCTCGATGCCCTGCGGCCGGTCTAGAGAACGGGGACAGATTTGAAATCTGTCCCCGCGACTCGGGGTACAAGCGGGGGAAGGAGATCTTGACCGTCGGGGACAACACCTACCGCCACCCCCACCGGGAATGCGCAGCCAGACCCCGACTCGGGGTAAAATAGCGTCGGAAATTGATAGCGAGCGAGGTCCGCGATGGACGACATCACCGAAGAAACCTACAACAACGCGGCGCAGAAACTCATCGACCTCGCCAACACGCTTTCCTCCGACGGTCATTCCCCGGACGTGCACGAGGTCGCCGACGGCCTGCTGGCGGGCGCAATCCACTTCTGGCTCTACAGCCGCCAGCCCTGCGGGGATGTCTTCTGCGAGTCCTGCGCGCCGTTCAGCGACCCGGAGAGCCGGCTCGCGGTATTGCGCGAACTGGTGGATGAACTCGGACGCGACAGCGAGTACTTCCACTCCGCCACGGACACCCCGGCCGGCCACGCCTGAGCGCAGCCGGGGCGCGTTCACCGCGCAGGCGGTTCGAACAGGCGATCCAGCCCCGCGCGCTGCAGCTTCCGTTCCGCGAGGCGCACCGCGCGCTCCAGGGCCTGTGCCGGCGGCTCGCCCGAGATCAGCGCGTGAATCAGCCCGGCGTTGAAGGTGTCGCCGGCGCCCAGGCTGTCGCAAACCTGCAGCCCCGCCCGCGGCGCGCAGTGGCTGGCCTG
>PWRV01000084.1 GCA_003563455.1 Thioalkalivibrio sp. | reverse complement strand
CGCGGTCGCGGGTTGGCCGCAGCGCCAGACTTCCGGCTTCTGTCGCTGAAAGAGGCCCCAGGTTGACGGCGGCGCGCGAAAGCGGGAACCTTCCGCGCTCACCTGGTTTCCCAGGTACAGCGTTATGGTGGTCCGTGCCGGTCCCCTCGCGACGATAGGTTGTGAACCCCGCCAGGCCCGGAAGGGAGCAACGGTAGCAGCCGATTCGGGCGCCGAGGTGCGGCGGGTGCGGGCCATCACCCTTGCATCACCCTGCGGGGTAAACCGAGGACTGCAGGAGCCGATGACCCATCAGGTGCTGGCCCGAAAGTGGCGCCCCGGACGATTCGAGGACATGGTCGGGCAGCCCCACGTCGTGCGGGCGCTGGTGAATGCGCTGAACGGCAACCGGCTGCATCATGCCTATCTGTTTGCTGGCACCCGTGGTGTTGGCAAGACCACCGTCGCCCGAATTCTGGCTCGCTGCCTGAATTGCGAGACTGGCGTCACCGCGACGCCCTGCGTGACGTGCCGCTCCTGCGTGGAGATTGCCGAAGGCCGGCATCTCGACCTGATCGAGGTCGATGCGGCCTCCCGCACCCGCGTGGACGACACCCGTGAGCTGCTTGACAACGTGTCGTACGCACCGGTGTCCGGCCGCTTCAAGGTCTATCTGATCGACGAGGTCCACATGCTCTCCGAGAAGAGCTTCAACGCCCTGTTGAAGACGCTCGAGGAACCGCCGGACCACGTGAAATTCCTGCTCGCGACCACCGACCCGCAGAAGCTGCCCGTCACCGTCCTGTCCCGCTGCCTTCAGTTCAACCTGAAACCCATGTCGGCGGCAATGATTGCGGAATATCTCGAGGGCGTTCTCGCGGCCGAGGCGATTTCCGCGGAGCCCGGTGCCCTGCAAAGGCTCGCGGAGGCCGCCGAGGGCAGCATGCGGGACGCGCTCAGTCTCACCGAACAGGCGATCGCGTACTCGGGCGGGGGGCTCACCGAGGCCGAGATCTGCGACATGATCGGGCTGCTGCCGCGTCAGCGACTGACCGAACTCCTCGACGCCGCCTGGGCCGGTGACGGGCGACACCTGCTGGAAATCCTGGCCGAACTGGACGCCCTGGCACCCGATTGGCCGCGCCTGCTCGACGCGCTTGCGTCGCTTGTGCACGCGGTGGCAGTGCACCAGGCAGTGACTCGGGATCCCGCCGCGCCCGGGTCCGAAACCGAGCCCGCTGACGGGCTCGCCGCGTGGCAGCGCGAGGCGGCCGAGCGCGAGGCGCCGGAGGATGTCCAGCTGGCCTACCAGATCCTGCTTCACGGGCGGCGTGACCTGCCACATGCGCCCGATCCGCGCATCGGCGTCGAGATGACACTGCTGCGCGTCCTTGCCTTCCGGCCCGAGACGCCGTCCGCCCGGGACTCCGGCGCCCCCGGGCGTCGCCCGCGCGCCGAAGGCCCGGTCTCCGAACCGGTGCCGGTGAAGACCGCGGCCGGCCGCGGGAACACCGTTGCGAACCCCTCGGCGCCCGACCCGGGGTTGCCTGAGGCGGGCCGGGCGGGTCGCGCCCTCAGTCCGGCCGCATCCGGCAGGGAACGCGAGGGCATCGCGAAAGAGCCCGGCCGGCCACGGAACGACGCGCACGTTGCGGATCTGCCGGCACAGCCGGGTGCGCCAGCCGCCGAGCGGTCCCCCGAGTTTGCCGCCGGCCGGGTCGCCGAGCCGGCACCGCTCGACTGGCACGCCTTCGCGCATTCCCTGAGTCCCGGTCCGACCCGGGAACTTGCGCTGAACGCCGACCTGGTCGAGCACAGCCGGCAACGGGTCGTGATCGCGGTTCAGCCGGCGCATCGCATGCTGTGCACGGAGCGTGGGCTCGCCCGGCTGACCGAGGCCCTTGGGCAGGCCCTCGGCGACGAGATCCGCCTGGAGCTGCGCGAGCAGAGCGAGGCATCGGCGAACACGCCCGCGGCGCGGCTTGCGGCAGACGCGGCGGAACGTCAGGCTAGGGCCGAGTCGGAAGTTCGGGCCGACCCGGTGATCACGGCATTGCGTGAAACCTTCGGTGCCGAGGTGGCCAGAGTACAGCTGGTCGACCGCGGCGAAGGTGCCGGGACGGTCGACCGGCCCGCGCACTGAAGGGCCCGGATGCGATCCAGCACAGGCAGTCAGATAATCAGGAGCGAGAAGCGATGATGAAGGGTGGCTTGGGCGGCTTGATGAAGCAGGCCCAGAAGATGCAGGAAGACATGCAGAAGGTGCAGACGGAACTGGCCAACATGGAGGTCGACGGCCAGGCCGGCGGCGGATTGGTCCGGGTGGTGATGACCGGCAAGCATGAGGTGCGCCGCGTCAACATCGATCCGAGCCTGTTCGAGGACGACCGCGACATGATCGAGGACCTTGTGGCCGCGGCGATCAACGACGCGGTGCACAAGGCGGAGGCGGCTGCCCAGGAGCGCATGGCGGGTCTCACCGAAGGCATGGGTCTTCCCGCCGGCATGAAACTGCCGTTCTGAGGCGGCTGCGCCACGGCAGGGGCGGCGCCCAGTGGAAGCGGTCCTCGACGAACTGATTGCCGCCCTGCGCTGTCTTCCGGGTGTCGGCGCCAAGTCGGCGCGCCGAATGGCGCTGCACCTGCTCGAACGCGATCGCGCTGGTGCGCGACGGCTCGCGGCAGCGCTGGTGTCGGCGGCCGATACGATCGGCCACTGTACCGTATGCCGAACGCTGACGGCTGCCGATACCTGTGCCCGGTGCCTCGATCCCGGGCGGGACGCGGGGATCATCTGCGTTGTCGAGACCCCGGGTGACGTACTGGCGATCGAATCGGCGACCGACTTCCGGGGGCTGTTCCACGTGCTGCTCGGTCGGCTGTCGCCGCTCGATGGCATCGGTCCCGAGGATCTCGGCCTCGATCGGCTCGAGAAACGCTTGCAGGACGGTTCCGTCGGCGAGCTGATTCTCGCGACGAACGCCTCGGTCGAGGGTGAAGTGACCGCGCATTACCTCGCCGAGATGGCCGCGCGCCACGGCGTCCGGGCCACCCGGATCGCGCAGGGAGTCCCGACGGGCGGGGAACTCGAGTACCTCGACGCCGGGACGCTCGCGCACGCGTTGTCCGGTCGCCGCGATTACTGACGTACCACTCACTGGCCCCGAAGCCTGCGGGCCTGACAGCCGGGAGGTGTACCCCATGACCGATTGCGTATTCTGCCGGATTGCGGCCGGCGAGATGGAGCCGCGGATCATCCTTGAGACCGAGTCGGTGCTCGCGTTCCACGATCTCAACCCGGTGGCGCCGCAGCACGCGCTGGTGATACCCCGCCGGCACATCGCGACCCTCGATGACACGGCGCCGGAGGATCGGGAAGTGCTTGGAGACGTGATGCTGGCGGGTGCCGAGGTGGCAAGGAAGCTGGAGCTGGAAAAAAAAGGTTACCGAACGGTGATGAACTGTGGCCACGGCGGTGGGCAATCGGTGTATCATATCCATCTGCATGTGTTGGGTGGACGCAACTTGTCCTGGCCACCTGGCTAATAATGGTCTATACGATTGGATAGAAATCGGCGTTTGGCAGCGCGGGACATGCCGGGAGAGCGGATATGAACAGAAGGCGTCAACTGGGCAGGATCGCGGGGTATGCGGCGCTTGTCGCCGTTCCGTTCGCGCTGCTGCTGTCGCCGCTGCATGCGGAGACCCGCTCGTTGTACGAACTCTCCTACACCCCAGGGCAGGATGCACTGTCGACGCTCGATGTCTTCTCGGGGGCCGACAGTCTGCGTCCGGGGTTCCGCAACGATGTGCAGCGCGGCCGTGAGCTCAACATCGAAGTGCGCTCGCTGCAGATGCCCTCCGCGAGCACCCCGGGGGCCGCCGATCGCGCGGTGGAGACGCGGGGCGGGTTCAACCAGCACTTCGGCGACACCGGGTTCGGTTACGGCGTCGATGTGGGCCTGGGACTCGGTTCATCCGGGGGCGCAGAAGCCTGGTTCCCGGACGATGCCTTTTCCGGCAGCAGCAGTTTCGTGGTGACCGATCTCAGCACTGGCCCGACCTACCAGACCGGGAACCTGCGCAGCCGGGTACGCGTCGGTCTGCGCTATCCGCTGGCGGGCGAGCCGGATGGCGTGAACATGCTCCACGGCCACCGGGGTGACGCGTCGCGCAGTGCGGGCTATCTCAGCCTCGACAGCAGGCTGCGGTTCAGCAACCAGACCGAGATGTCCCTGAGTCTGTTCTACGACGACTACGGTGTGGGATCCTCGCGCGACTGGCTGAGCGACCGCCTCGATTTCCAGGGTAGTGCGGGTTCCGCCGATTCGGTGATCGGCTTCGAGATGGGCCTCAATTTCTGAGTCGGACCGCCTCCTGCAGGAGGCCGGGCTGAACTTTTTAGGAGGCCAGCCCCTGGCCGATCTTCCCCGGCGCCGGAATCGGCGAGAGGGCTCGCCTCCTACAACGGGGGGGGGCACGCACCGTAGCGGGCAAAGCCCCTGGCCGATCTTCCCGCCGCGCCTCAGCCCCGACTCTGGCCGCCCGCGACCAGCGACTCCCGCAGCTCCCGCCACGCCTGCAGGCGCGCGACGGGCAGCAGACCCCGATCCACCGCTGCGCTTACCGCGCAGCCGGGTTCGGAACGATGGGTGCAGTTGCGGAAACGGCAGTTGGCCGCGTGTTCGGAAACGTCCGGGAAGCCCTGCACCAGTTGGTCGATGCCGGCGATCTCCGGACTGAAGTCGCGTACGCCCGGCGAGTCGATCCAGGCGGCACCGTCCTCGGCTTCGTACCAGCGTGCCGTGGTTGTGGTGTGGCGACCCTCGCCGCGCTGTCCCACCGCGGCGATGCGCAGCCGCTCGGCGGGCAGCAGCGCCTGAATCAGCGAGGACTTGCCGACACCCGAGGGCCCGACGAGGATGTTGCAGGCTCCGGCGGCCGCCGCGCGCAATGCCTCCAGTCCGAGGCCGGTGTGGGCGCTGACCCGAAGTACCGGCAGGGACAGCTGCAGGTAGTGCGACAGGTCGGGGCCGGATGTCGGGGTGTCTGCAGTGAACGCGAGATCGGATTTGTTGACGACGATACCCGCCTCGGCCGGCAGATTGCGGATGCCCACGAGGAAGCGGTCGATCAACAGATGCGGGACTTCCGGCCGGGGCGCGACGACGATCCACGCGCGGTCGATATTGGCTGCGATCGTTCTGAGGCGGTTGAATCCGTCCCGGCGGGTCAGGTGGTTGCGGCGCGGCTCCCGGCTGCGCACGACCGCTCCTGCCGCGTCGACCATCACCACGTCACCACAGACCACGTCATCGACACGGCGCCGCAGATGCGTGCGCAGGACGCTGCCATCCGGTTGCAGCGCGTCGATCTCGCTGCCGAAACGCGCGAGGACCCGGCAGCGCAGGATCATGCCGGCCTGAATCGGCCGGCGTCAGCGGGCTGCTGCAGGCAGGGGCCGCCGGTATACCCGGCTGCGGGTCCCCGGCGGCTCCCGTTGGCTGCGCTCAAGAACGCCTGCCTGCAGACTCAATCGAAGAGTGCATCGACGCGCGCTGCGCAGATGAAATCGTTCGGGCTGAGCCCGCCGACGGCGTGGGTGGAGAAACGCACCACGCAATGCCCGTACGAGACCTCCATGTCCGGGTGGTGGTCCTCCCGGTTGGCAATCCAGGCGACCGCGTTCACGAAGGACATGGTCTCGTGGAAATGGGCAAACTCGAGCCGGCGCGAAATCCTGCCCGCCGCCGGGTCGAGGTCCCAGTCTTCGTGCAGTTGCACAAGCATCTCGTCGCATTCCGACGAGGACAGGGGTCCAGCGAACGCCTCCGGCGCCTCGCAGTGCCGCTTGCTCAGGTCGGTCATCAGGACACCTCGGACTCAGAAGTTGTAGTAGTTTTCGCCCAGGTAGGCGGCGACTGCCTCGACTTCGTCATCAAACCAGCCGGTCCCGAGATTTACGTTGCACCGGTTGACCTGGGTGATCAGCGAGCTCATCGAGCCGACCATCCGGTCGTCGCGGGGGTACACCTCGGTGCCGTGGCAACTGACACAGTTCTCCTGGTGCAGTTTCTCGCCCAGGGCGGGATCCCCGGCGTGGGCCGGACTGCCAAGCCCGACGAAGAGCAGAATGCCGAATGCGGTAAGGCCATGACGCATGGTTCTCTCCTTTTTCTGCAGGAACGCGCGCAACGCGTTCGTGGATGCCCACTCGGGTTTGCCCCAGTGGGGTGGGTCGAGGAATCGGTTGCGGCGGTTCACGACCGCATCGCAGCTGTTGCGCTGACGGATGCCACCGTGATCGTTCACCCGCGTGGAGCCCGCACCATCACCGTGCGGTCCTGAATGATAGACTGTTGTGCCAACCCCGGAGACGGCATGGGCCAGAATGCGGACAACCTGATCTGGATCGATCTCGAAATGACGGGCCTCGATCCGTATTCGGACCTGATCCTCGAGGTCGCGACGATCGTGACCGACAAGGACCTGCGCGTACTCGCGGAGGGCCCGGTGATCGCCATCCGGCAGGACGAGTCCGTTCTCGGCGGGCTCGACGAATGGAACCGGCGCACCCACGGGGCCTCCGGACTCCTGCAGCGGGTACGGCAGAGCCCGCTCGACGAAATCGGCGCGGAGCGGGCTACCCTGGACTTTCTGAGCCAATGGGTGCCGCGCCACGCATCGCCCATGTGCGGAAACTCCATTTGCCAGGACCGTCGTTTTCTCGCCCGCTGCATGCCCGATCTCGAGAACTATTTTCACTATCGCAACCTTGACGTCAGCACCCTGAAGGAGCTCGCGCGGCGATGGGCCCCCGCCGTGCTTTCCGGCGTGAAGAAGGATGCCACGCACCAGGCGCTGCAGGACATCCGCGACTCCATTGAGGAGTTGCGCCATTACCGCGAGCACTTCATCCGCTTGCCGCAACCGAACACTCCCTGAGATGCCGCGGCGCGAGTCGCCGTTCAATCCTGTGCTGCAACCCGGTCCGCCGGGGGGGACAGCACGGTGGGTCGAGGATCCAGGGTCGGGTCGCGCTCCGGGAAGTCACGGATGAAATGCAGGCCGCGGCTCTCCCGGCGTTCAAGGGCACTCCGCACGATGATCTGGGCCACGAGCACCAGATTCCGCAGTTCGATCAAATCGGGCGTGATCCGGTAGTGGGCATAGTATTCGTGGACTTCCTCCATCAGCACCCGGATGCGCCGCTGCGCCCGCAACAGCCGGTCGCGGGTCCGAACGATCCCCACGTAGTCCCACATCAGCCGGCGCAGCTCGTCCCAGTCGTGCGACACGACCACCTCCTCGTCGGAATCGGTGACCCGGGATTCGTCCCAGTTTGGTGGTCGAGGCAGGGCCTGCGGCGTCAGCGGATCCGGGTCGGAAAGGATGTCGCGCGCGGCCGCGCGCGCGTAGACCAGGCACTCGAGCAGCGAATTGCTGGCCATCCGGTTGGCGCCGTGCAGGCCGGTGTAGGACACCTCGCCTGCGGCATAGAGCCCGGCAACGCCCGTACGGCCGTGCGCATCCACCATCACGCCCCCGCATGTGTAATGTGCCGCCGGCACCACCGGCAGGGGCTCCCGGGTCATGTCGAAACCGAACTCCAGGCAGCGCTGGTGAATGGTCGGAAAGTGTTCGCGCACGAACCCGGGGCTGCGATGACTGATGTCGAGATAGACCTGATCGACGCCGAGCCGCTTCATTTCGTAGTCGATGGCGCGAGCGACGATGTCGCGCGGGGCGAGTTCGGCACGGGAATCGAAGCGTTCCATGAACCGTGTGCCGTCAGGAAGCAGCAGACGACCCCCTTCGCCGCGCACCGCCTCCGAGATCAGGAAGGACTTCGCCTGAGGATGGAACAGGCAGGTGGGGTGGAACTGCATGAACTCCATGTTCGCAACCCGGCAGCCTGCGCGCCAGGCCATCGCGATGCCGTCTCCGGTGGCGCCGTCGGGGTTTGAACTGTACAGATACACCTTGCTGGCACCGCCGGTTGCCAGTATCACCACGGGCGCGAGGAGGGTCTGCACCTCCCGGGTCTCGCCATCCTGAACGTAGGCACCGATCACGCGACGCTCCCCTCCCACGCTGGCAAGGATCAGGTCGACGGCGAGGTGACGCTCAAAGACCTCGATCCGGGCCTGCCCGCGGGCGGTCCCAACGAGCGCCTCCTCGATGGCCTGTCCGGTGGCGTCCGCCGCGTGGGCGACCCGACGCGCGCTGTGGCCACCCTCGCGGGTCAGGTGCAGCCGGCTGCGTCCCTCGTGCGCCTCGCGGGTGAAGGGGACGCCGAGGCTCGCGAGCCAATGGATCGCCTCGGGTCCTTCCGCCACCGTGCGGCGGACCGCGTCGATCTCGCAGAGTCCGGCGCCGGCGTCCAGCGTGTCAGCGACATGCGATTCGAAGGAGTCGGCCTGGTCGAGTACCGCAGAAATCCCGCCCTGGGCGTACCGGGTACTGCCCTCGTCGACGGGGCCCTTGCTGATGATGGCGACCCGACGGTGGGGGGCCAGATGCAGCGCCGCGGTCAGGCCGGCGGCACCGCTCCCGATGATCAGGACATCGAAGCGTTCCTGCGCCGGGTCCATTTGTGTTGCGGCCATGGGTCAGGTAACTTTCCGACGTTGTTCAGCGTGCACAACGCCACGTTCCGGAAATCCGGAAGCGATCAGGACGAACTTCATCATGCCGACAAGGTCCATGCAGCCAAGGTTAAAGGAAATGGCGCTGCGGGCGGGAGTGCCCGCATGAGCGAGAAGGCTTCCGACGAGGCGCTGGTGCGGCGCGTGCAGAGCGGGGAGAAGGCGGCATTCGACATCCTGGTCCTGAAATACCAGCACAAGATCATCAACCTGGTCGGACGCTATGTGCACGATCACGCGGCGGCGCTCGATGTTTCGCAGGAAGCCTTTATCAAGGCGTACCGCGGACTCGCCAATTTCCGTGGTGAGAGCGCCTTCTACACCTGGCTGTACCGCATCGCGATCAACACCGCGAAGAACCACCTGGTGGCCCAGGGGCGCCGGCGCCCGGAGGCCGAGGTGGACGCCCAGGACGCCGAGCAGATGGGCGGCGATTCCGCGCTGAAGGAGAGTGCAACCCCGGAAGGGGAATTGTTGTCAGAGGAAATACAGGCGGCAGTGCAACGGACAATCGAACGGTTGCCGGACGATCTGCGAACCGCGATCACGCTCCGCGAACTCGAGGGACTGAGCTACGAAGAGATTGCCCAGACCATGGGATGCCCGATCGGAACGGTCCGTTCGCGCATCTTTCGGGCCCGCGAGGCCATTGACCGGACCCTGGGTCCGTTGCTAAACGATTGAGCGAGCAGAACCAATGAACGACCAAGTCAGCAAGTCCGAACGTCTCTCCGCACTCGTCGACAACGAAACAGAAAGCTTCGAAACACGCCGCCTCATCGACGAACTCCTGAGATCCGAACAAGACCGCAATACCTGGGCGCGCTACCACCTGATCGGGGACAGCCTGCGCGGCGGGATGCGGCGGACCGCGCCGCCGGACTTTCTCGCCCGGGTGCAAGGCGGGATCGAGGACGACAAACCGCTGGATGTTCCGGTGGAATCGTCCGCCGGCCCTCGCTGGTTGAAGCCGGCAGCCGGCGTCGGCATTGCCGCGGCGGTGGCGGTGGTCTCCCTGCTCGGACT
>PWRV01000190.1 GCA_003563455.1 Thioalkalivibrio sp. | reverse complement strand
GGTATCAGTCTGACCCGGATCGAATCGCGGCCCTCCCGGTGCGTGAACTGGGACTACGTCTTCTTCCTGGACTTCATCGGGCACCGCGACGATCCGGGTGTTGCCGCCTGCCTGGAGGCGTTGCGCGGTTCGGCGGAGATGCTGAAGATCCTCGGCAGTTACCCGCAGGCGGCCACCTAGTGCACCACCGTTCACCCGAAACCGCGGGCCGGGGTGCCGTGCCACTTCGGCCGATGACGACGGAAGGCCTGGAACATGGTTGATTTCACTGCACTCGCGGTGCCCGGCGTGCAGGCACTGCGTCCCTACCAGCCGGGCAAGCCGGTCGAGGCCCTGGAACGCGAGCTGGGTATTCGGGAGGCGGTCAAGCTCGCCTCCAACGAGAATGCGCTGGGGCCGAGTCCGCGCGCCGTGGAGGCCGCGAGCCAGGCCCTGCGTGCGCTGCACATCTACCCGGACGGAAACGGCTTCGCGCTGAAGGAGGCGCTCGCCGAGCGGCACGGAGTCGCGCCGGAACAGATCACGCTCGGCAACGGTTCCAACGAGGTCCTTGAACTGATCGCCCGAAGCTGGCTTGCGCCCGGGCGCAACGCGGTGTACTCGCAGCACGCGTTCGCCGTCTACCCGCTGGTCGTGCAGGCCGTCTCCGCCGAAGGGCGTGCCGCGCCGGCACGCGCAGCTGATTCCGAGCAGCCCTATGGCCATGATCTCGGCGCGATGGCGGCAATGGTGGACGCCGGCACGCGGGTGGTGTTCGTGGCCAACCCGAACAACCCCACCGGAACGTGGCTGGACGGGGAAGCGCTCGAGCGGTTTATCGCGCAGGTACCGGCGGAGACGCTGGTGGTCGTGGACGAGGCCTACGCCGAGTATGTCGAGCAGCCCGACTATCCGGACCCGACGCAGTGGCTGGGGCGCTTCCCCAACCTGCTGGTGACCCGGTCCTTTTCGAAAATCCATGGCCTGGCGGGCCTGCGGCTGGGGTACTCCGTTTCTTCGGCGGCTGTCGCAGACCTGGTGAACCGGGTGCGCCAGCCGTTCAACGTGAACGCGGTCGCGCAGGCAGCGGGTCTGGCGGCGATCGGCGATACCGCACACGTTGCGCAGAGCGTCCGAATGAACCGGGAGGGCCTGCGGCAGCTTGGCGCCGGATTGCAGCAGCGGGGCATCGGCTTCATTCCGTCGGTTGGGAATTTCATCACCTTTGACGTGGGCGAGGAGCCGGGTGCGGTCTACGAGCGCCTGTTGCGCGAGGGCGTGATCGTGCGCCCGGTCGCGAATTACGGGCTGCCGACGCACCTGCGGGTCACGGTCGGCACTGCGGCGGAAAACGAGCGCTTCCTCCGGGCGCTGGATGCGGTGCGGCAGACGTGATCGGACGACTGGTGATCTTCGGCGTCGGCCTGATCGGCGGTTCGATGGCGCTGGCACTGCGCGCCGCCGGTGGCGTGTCCGAGGTGGTCGGCTGCTCGCGCTCGGAGGCGAACCTGAAAGAAGCGCAGCGGCTGGGGGTCATCGACCGATGGACCACCGCTCCCGCACAGGCCTGCACGGAAGCGGACATTGGCGTTCTTGCGGTGCCGCTCGGGTCGATGCAGGGCCTGTCCGCGGCCATCGCGGAGCACTGGCCGTCGGAAGCCGTGCTCACCGACGTGGGCAGCAGCAAACAGGCGGTGCTCGACGCAGTGCGAGCCGGCTTCGGGGAGTTGCCGCGCAATTTCGTCGCGGGACACCCGATTGCCGGCACCGAGCGTAGCGGGGTCCAAGCGGCGTTTGCCAGCCTTTTCCAGGACCGTCTGGTGATCCTGACCCCGGCTGACGAGACCAGCCCGCTGGCCGCAGAGCGGGTGGCGGCGATGTGGCGCGCAACGGGCGCACGGGTCGAATTCATGACCCCCGCGCATCACGATCACATCCTCGCAGCGACCAGCCACATGCCCCACGTGCTCGCCTTCGCGCTGGTGGAATCGCTCGCGCGGATGAGCGAGAGCGACGAGATTTTTCATTACGCCGCGGGCGGATTCCGGGACTTCACCCGGATCGCCTCCAGCGACCCGGTGGTGTGGCGCGACATCTGCCTCGCCAACCGGGACGCAATCCTCGATGTGCTGCAACGCTTCCAGGGCGATCTGGACGGTCTGCGGCAGGTGATCGCGCGCGGCGACGGCGCCGAGCTCGAGGCGCGCTTCGGCTTCGCCAAGGATGCCCGGGACCGCTTCAGCGAAAAGATGCAGGCACAACTGGACCAGTGAGCAAATGACCACGACCTTCAGTGTGGAACCCGGGGGTGCCCTGCGCGGTGACCTCCGGGTTCCGGGCGACAAGTCGATCTCGCACCGATCGATCATGTTCGGTGCTCTCGCCGAGGGCCGTACGCGAGTGAGCGGTTTCCTCGATGGCGAGGACTGCCTGGCGACACTCGCCGCCTTCCAGGCGATGGGGGTTCCGATCGAGCGGCCGGAGCGGCAAACCGTGACCATCGAAGGCGTCGGGCTCGCTGGCCTTCGGAAACCGCCGGCGCCGCTGGACATGGGCAATTCCGGTACCGCGATGCGGCTGATGTGCGGGGTGCTGGCCGGCCAGCCCTTCGACAGCGTCCTGGTCGGCGATGCCTCGCTGAGCCGGCGGCCGATGCGCCGGGTCACCGACCCGCTGGCGGCGATGGGCGCCCGCATCGATACCGGAGAGGACGGGACGCCGCCCCTGCACGTGCACGGCGGCCAGCGCCTGCGGGGTTTTCTGCACACCCTGACCGTGGCCAGCGCCCAGGTGAAGTCGGCGCTGTTGCTGGCAGGGCTGTGGAGCGACGGCGAGACCTGCGTCACCGAGCCGGCACCCACGCGCGATCACACCGAGCGGATGCTGGTGGGTTTCGGCTACGACCTGCAGCGGGATGGCCGCCGTAGCTGCCTGCGGGGCGGCGGTCGGCTCGTGGGCCGTGCGGTGGAGGTCCCGGCCGACATCTCTTCGGCAGCTTTCTTTCTGGTCGGGGCGAGCATCGCGGAGGGATCGGATCTGCTGCTTCGCCACGTTGGCATGAACCCGACACGCACCGGCGCGATCGACATCCTGCGGCTGATGGGGGCCGCCATCGAGGTTCTCGATGAGCGCGAGATCGGGGGTGAGCCGGTCGCCGACCTGCGGGTGCGCTCGGCACCGTTGCAGGGCATTCGCATCCCGCAAGAGCTGGTGCCATTGGCGATCGACGAGTTTCCGGCCCTGTTCGTGGCTGCGGCCTGTGCCGAGGGGGAGACGGTGCTGGCCGGCGCCGAGGAGCTCCGGGTAAAGGAGAGCGACCGGATACAGGTGATGGCGGACGGCCTCTCCGCTCTCGGGGTTCGTTGCGAGGTGCGGCCGGACGGCATCCGCATCCACGGTCAGGCCGCCTTCGAATCCGGAACGATCGCGAGCCACGGCGATCACCGGGTCGCGATGTCCTTTGCGATGGCCGCGCTGCGCGCGAGCGGACCCATCGTGATCGAGGACTGCGACAATGTGGCGACCTCGTTTCCGGGCTTCGCCGGGCTGGCCGCGGACGCCGGGCTCGGGATTCGGGTCCTATGACGGTCGTCCTCGCGATCGATGGACCCGGCGGGGCCGGCAAGGGGACGGTCAGCAAGCGGCTCGCGGAATCCCTCGACTGGCATCTGCTCGACAGTGGGGCGCTGTACCGGCTGGTCGGAATTGCCGCCAGAAAACGCAACCTTGACCTTTCCAATGTTACCCAACTCGCGGAAATCGCAAGGAATCTGGGCGTGCAATTCCGCGTCGCCGAGGCGGGCGAACTGGTCCAGACGTGGCTGGAAGGTGAACAGATCGATCACCTTCTGCGCACGGAGAAGGCGGGAAGCGATGCATCGGTCGTGGCCGCGATCCCGGAGGTGAGGGCGGCGCTACTGCAGCGGCAGCGTGATTTTGCGGTCCCGCCGGGCCTGGTCGCCGACGGCCGTGACATGGGGACCGTCGTGTTTCCCGACGCGCATCTGAAGGTGTTTTTGACCGCGTCCGTCGAAGAGCGCGCACACAGGCGTTACAAGCAGTTGAAGGAACAAGGACTTAGTGCTAACCTTCGCGCCCTTCGAGAAGAGTTGGAGGCCCGTGCCCGCCGGGATTCCGAGCGCGCGGCGGCTCCGCTGAAGCCGGCACCGGATGCCTGGGTCCTCGATACCACCGGCATTGGCATCGATGAAGTGGTGGCGATGATCCGCGAGCGGTTGGACGGCGTTCTCTCTTCCCGTGAATCGAAATGAAACTGCACGACACTTTAACCCTGTTTGGCAGGCACGCATCAGATCTGCCGTCCATCGTCCCCGTTGCGGCGGGGTATGTTCAACCCAAGCCCGGGTGCGGCATCCCGCCGCAGTCCGTTCAATCACAGGTTCAACAAATCCATGAGTGAAAGTTTTGCGCAACTGCTCGAAGAGAGCATGGCCTACACCCAGATGCAGCCGGGTGCCATTCTCAGTGCCACCGTCATCGAGGTGGGCCCCGACGTCGTCCTGGTCAATGCCGGACTGAAGTCCGAAGGGGTGATCCCCGCCGAACAGTTCATGAACGAACGCGGTGAACTGGAAGTCCAGGTCGGCGACGTGGTCGAGGTCGCCCTGGAGACGCCGGAGGATGGCTTCGGCGAGACCCGCATGTCGCGGGAAAAGGCCAAGCGCGCCAAGGCCTGGGACCGCCTCGAAACGGCAATGGAAGACGAAAAGTACGTCGTCGGCCAGATTTCGGGCAAGGTCAAGGGCGGATATACGGTCGAACTCGGTGATATCCGCGCCTTCCTGCCCGGTTCGCTGGTGGATGTGCGGCCGGTGCGCGACACCGCGTACCTCGAGGGCAAGGAGCTGGAGTTCAAGCTGATCAAGCTCGATCGTCGTCGCAACAACGTGGTGGTTTCGCGCCGCGCAGTGGTCGAGCAGGAATACAGCGCCGAGCGCGAGGAACTGCTGAAGAACCTGCAGGAAGGCGTTGTGGTGAAGGGCATCGTGAAGAATCTCACCGACTACGGTGCGTTCCTGGACCTGGGCGGCATCGACGGCCTGCTGCACATCACCGACATGGCGTGGAAGCGGGTCAAGCACCCCTCCGACGTCGTCAACATCGGCGACGAGGGGGACGTGAAGGTCCTGAAGTTCGACCGTGAGCGGATGCGCGTGTCGCTGGGCCTGAAGCAGCTGGGCGAGGATCCGTGGGAGAACATCACCCGCCGGTACCCGACCGGGACCCGCATCTTCGGTCGTGTGACCAACATCACCGACTACGGCTGCTTCGTCGAGATCGAGGACGGCGTCGAGGGCCTGGTGCACGTGTCCGAGATGGATTGGACCAACAAGAACGTGAATCCGGGCAAGGCGGTCGCGATCGGCGACGAAGTCGAGGTGATGATCCTGGATCTCGACGAGGAGCGGCGCCGCATTTCCCTGGGGATGAAGCAGTGCCTGCCGAATCCCTGGGAGGACTTTGCCGCCAACTACAACCGCGGCGAGAAGGTCCGCGGCGTGATCAAGTCGATCACCGACTTTGGCGTCTTCGTGGGCCTCGAGGGGGGCATCGACGGGCTGATCCACCTGTCCGACCTGTCGTGGCAGGTTCCGGGCGAAGAGGCCATCCGCAACTTCAAGAAGGGCGATGAAGTCGAGGCGGTCGTGCTGTCGGTCGACCCCGAGCGCGAGCGGATCTCGCTGGGCCTGAAGCAGCTGGACCGCGATCCCTTCTCCAGCTTCGTTGCAGAGCACACCAAGGGCAGCATCGTTTCCGGCGTGGTGAAGGAAGTGGATGCGAAGGCGGCGGTGGTGGAACTGGCCGATGGCATCGACGGCATCCTGCGGGCGGCCGACATCTCGCGCGATCGGGTCGAGGATGCTCGAAGCGTGCTGAAAGTCGGGGACGAGGTCGAGGCGAAATTCATGGGTGTGGACAAGAAGACCCGCGCGATCAGCCTCTCGATCAAGGCAAAGGACTTCCAGGAGGAGGCCGAGATGGTGCAGGACTACAGCAGTACCGGTACCACCGCGACCACCTCACTCGGTGAGCTCCTGAAGGAAAAGATGCGGGGCAGGGCGGACTGATCGCTGCGTTCCGGGACTGCGCGGCCAGGCGACGAGGGAACAGGCTGGCCGTTGCGGTCCGGCTTTGGGGCAGAGCCGGGGGCGTTGCGCCCGGCTCGCGCCTGCGGCCATCAGGAGTGCCTGGGGGATGACCCGTGGCGGCGCAATCAGCGCCCGCCCGCGGGCGTACAGCAAGACAACAGGGGGCTGTGTGATGACGAAATCGGAACTCATTGAAAGGCTTGGCGAAAAGACCCCCCATCTTCCCGGCAAGGACGTGGAGTTGTGCGTGAAGGCGATTCTCGAACGGATGAGCCAGGCGCTTGCGCACGGCGACCGGGTCGAGATCCGGGGATTCGGCAGTTTTGCCCTGCATTTCCGCCCGCCACGGATCGGCCGCAACCCGAAGACCGGCAAGGGCGTCGCGCTTCCGGGCAAGCACGTGCCCCACTTCAAGCCCGGCAAGGAACTGCGCGAGCGAGTCAACCGGGTCGTCGCGGAAGCCGATCATTGACCCCGACATGAGCGTGCAATGGCTCCTGCTGCTGCTACCGGTAGCGGCAGCCAGCGGCTGGTACGCCGCGCGCTTTGCGGAAGGCCGGCGGCGGCCGGCTCGCGAGCCGCCACTGGACCGTTACCTCGAGGGTGTCCGCTACCTGCTGGACGACCAGACGGACCGCGCGCTCCAGGCCTTCATCGAAGTGGTCGAGATCGACCACGAAACCTTCGAGACCCACCTGATCCTGGGCCGTCTCTTTCGCCGGCGCGGCGAGGTCGATCGGGCCATCCGGATTCACCAGAATCTTGCGGCGCGGCCGTCGCTGACCGACGCCCAGCGTGCCCAGGCCATGTACGAGGCAGGGCGTGACTTCATGCTCGCCGGGGTCTTTGACCGAGCCGAGAACGTGTTCCGGGAGTTGATGGATTCCCCCTCGGTGGGGATGCGCGCACTGGAGGGGCTGCAGAGCGTCTACGAGACGCAGCGCGACTGGCACCAGGCGATCGAGATCGGGTTGCGCCTGCTTGATCAGGGCGGTGCCTCCGCTTCGCTCCGGATTGCACATTACGAGTGCGAACTGGCGCAGGAAGAGCTGGCAAAGGAGCGAACCGGCGAGGCGCTGGAACACGTCGACCGGGCGATGAACCTCTGGCCCGGCTTGTCCCGGGCGTTGCTGCTTCGCGCGCGCGTGGCCGAGCTCAGCGGCGACATCCCGCTCTCGATCCAGCTCGAGCGGGAAGCGGTGGAGCGAACACCGGCGCTGGCCACGCTGGTGGTGCCGAAACTCGAGCGTCTGCACCTTGGCACGGCATTGCCGCGCGGCACAGTGAACCTCGAGGATACCCTCCGGACGCTGGCCAATGACCAGAAAATCACCGTGGCCAGCATTGCGCTGATGCGTCTCTATCGCCGTACCAATCGTCTCGACGAGGCGCTCACGCAGCTGCACCGGATCCTTGCCCAGCGTCCGGTTCCGACCTCGGGTCTGCTGGAGGCGGTCCGCTGGATGAAGATCCTGCCGGCCGTGCATACCTACAGCAGCGAGTTCGCCGCTTTCGAAAAGGCTCTGATGGACCAGCTGCGGAGCCAGCCGCTCTACCAGTGCAGCAACTGCGGCTACCAGGGCCGCGCGCACGTCTGGCAGTGCCCAAGCTGCAGACGCTGGGACACGCTGCGCGGCATCGATCTCGACCTCGATCAGCCCCCCAGCCAAACCTTTCAGGTTTAACGCGAATGAACATTGAAAAAGGCCCGCAACTGATTGTTGCTCTGGATTATCCGGATCGCCGCAGCGCGGAGTCGATGGCGGAGCGGCTGGACCCGGCCGCGTGCGCGGTGAAGGTGGGCTTCGAACTCTTCGTCGCGGCCGGACCGGGGCTGGTCGAGGCCCTGCAGGCGCGCGGTTTCAACGTGTTTCTGGATCTCAAATTCCACGACATCCCGAATACCGTCGCGGCCGCCTGCCGGGCCGCCGCGCGACTCGGCGTGTGGATCGTGAACCTGCATGCGAGCGGTGGACTCGAGATGATGCAGGCCGCCCGCGACGCCGTCCGGGAGGTGCATCCGGAGACCCGGCTGATCGCGGTGACCGTGCTCACCTCGAGCGACGCGGCGACCCTGCGGGGGATCGGGATCGAAAGCAGTCCACAGGAACAGGTGCTGCGCCTGGCAGATCTCGCGGTAACACAAGGGGGACTGGACGGTCTGGTCTGCTCCGCTCTCGAGGCGCCCGCGCTGCGGGCCCAGCTCGGGGATGCGCCATGGCTCGTGACGCCGGGGATCCGACCGTCCGGCGGCGTCGGCGACGACCAGAAACGGGTGATGACGCCTGAAGCCGCCTTCGCCAATGGCGCAAGCCACATCGTCGTGGGGCGTCCGATCACCCGGGCGGCTGACCCTGCGGGGGCTGTCGAGGCGATCCGCCGGCAAATGCCGGTATAGCGAGAATCGGTCGGCGCCGGGGTTGGCCTGGTGCGGTCCGGCGAGGTAGGATGAACGCGGCGCCGGGATTGGCGCCGCTTTATCGACAACGACATGGAGGTTTTCAGATGAAGAAGCTGACTCTCGCCGTACTCATCCTGTTCCTGGTCGCGGCTCCCGCTGCCTGGGCCATGGGTCCCGTGAATGTGAACACCGCGACCGTCGAACAGTTATCGGAACTCAGCAATATCGGTCCCGCGAAGGCCGCTGCGATCGTGTCCTACCGCGAGGAACACGGACCGTTCCGCTCGTTGCAGGAGCTCACCCGGGTTTCCGGGATCGGTGAGCGCACAGTGGAGATGAACCTGGACCTCATCGAGATCGATTGACGGCCAGCAGGGGCGGCGCATCGGGGGATGCGTCGCCCTTTTCAATCACGACAAGAACCTGAGGCAACATGACGAAGAAACCGCAGAGCATCCGCATGGCCGTGTTTCCGGTCGCCGGCATGGGCACCCGCTTTCTTCCGGCAACGAAGGCGAATCCGAAGGAAATGCTGCCGATCGTCGACAAGCCGCTCATCCAGTACGCAGCGGAAGAGGCGGTTGCGGCGGGGATCGAGACCCTGGTCTTCGTCACGGGTCGCAACAAGCGCTCGATCCCCGACCACTTCGACAAGGCCTACGAGCTCGAGACGGAGCTCGCGGAGCGGGGCAAGGACAAGATGCTCGAGCTCGTGCGCAATATCGTTCCGCCGGAGGTCACCTGCGTCTACGTCCGGCAGACTGACGCCCTGGGCCTTGGGCACGCGGTCGGGTGTGCCCGTCCGATCGTCCAGAACGAGCCCTTCGCGGTGATCCTCGCCGATGACCTGATCGTAAACGACGGGAAGGGCGCCACCGCCCAGATGGTGGAGCGTTTCGAGGAGACGCAGTGCAGCGTCCTCGGAGTCGAGGAGGTCCCGCCCGGGGACACGCACATGTATGGTGTGATTGAGCCGGTCGCGACGGACACAGCCGGTCTCTGGGACGTCCGCGGGATCGTTGAAAAACCGAGCCCGGACGACGCACCCTCGAATGTGGCCGTGGTCGGTCGTTACATCCTGACCCCCCGGATCTTTGAACTTCTCGACCAGCAGGAGCCCGGCGCGGGCGGCGAAATCCAGCTCACCGACGCAATCGGGGAGTTGCTGAAGGAAGAGCGCGTGACCGCCTACGAGTTCGCGGG
>PWRV01000266.1 GCA_003563455.1 Thioalkalivibrio sp. | reverse complement strand
TTCATCGCCGATCCGGCCACGCTGCCGGCCCGGATGCTCGAGATCGCAGACAGCTGGCTGATCTACACGGCGGACCCGGCCGCCGTGCGCGCGGAGCTGGAATCGGCGGGGCTTCCGCACTCGACCCGGGCCGCCAATCTCGAAGACGTGTTCCTCAGGCTCACCGGCCACGACCTGCGCGACTGATGACCCGCACTCGCCGGCCCCTGCTGCCCCGTCCCAGCCTGCGCTTCGTCCCGATCTGGCGGCGCAACCTGCGCGTCTGGCGCAAGCTGATGATGCCCTCGCTGCTCGGCAACTTCGGCGAGCCGGTGCTCTACCTGCTGGCCTTCGGCTACGGCTTCGGGCGGCTGGTCGGCGAGCTTGACGGGATGAGCTACATGGTCTTCATCGCCTCGGGGATCATCTGTTCCAGCGCGATGTTCACCGCAAGCTTCGAGGGCATGTACTCGGCCTACACCCGCATGGCGGAACAGAACACCTGGCTGGCGATGCTCGGGACGCCGCTGACTCTGGATGACATCGTCTTCGCCGAGGCGGTATGGGCGGCCTCCAAGGGACTGGTCAGTGCCGCCGCGATCCTGGTCGTGGCCAGCGTGCTGGGGCTGGTCAGCGACGCCCGTGCCCTGCTCGCGCTGCCGGTGGTGTTCGTTGCCGCCTTCACCTTCGGCTCGCTGGCGCTGGTGATCACTGCGGTTGCCCGCAGCTATGACTTCTTTCTCTATTATTTTACATTAGCTATAACACCCATGCTATTGCTTTCCGGTGTTTTTTTCCCGCTCCAGGAGATGCCGGAGTGGGTGCAGGCGCTGGCTCTCGCCCTGCCGCTGGCCCACGTGGTGGAGATCGTCCGTCCCCTGATGACCGGCAGCTGGCCGACCGGGGTGGGTCTGCACCTGGCCGTGATCGTGGGCTATGGCGCCGTTGCGCTGGTCCTCGCCACCATGCTGATCCACCGCCGCCTGATCCGCTGAAAGCGTCTCCTGACTGTCACGAAAGCTCCGCCAGTCGCGGCCCGCGTGGCCTGGAAAGGTCGCCGCGGCAGGAAGCCAGCCTCTGGCCGATGGTTTTCTGGCCCCGATCGGCGCGAGGGCTCGCCTCCCGCGGCAGATCGCCGGCAGAGCCCGGGGCTGATCGGCCGATCCCAGTCAACCTTTGCCGATTCACCCCTTGCAATCCCCTGCCCCGCAGGAATACTGTATTAATGAACAGTATCCCTGACAAAACGGCCTGACCAATGAAACTCACCGCGCGCCAGCAGGAGATTCTTGCCTTCATCCGTGCACAGATGGAAGAACAGGGCTCGGCCCCGACCCGCGAGGAAATCTGCCGGGCCTTCGGCTTTCGCTCGCCCTACGCGGCCGAATGCCACCTGCGCGCGCTCGTACGCAAGGGGGCGATCGAGCTGGTCAGCGGCAGCGCGCGCGGAATCCGGCTGCCCGGCGGCACCGGCCCCGCCGGGGAGATTCCGCTGATTGGACGCGTTGCGGCGGGTGCACCGATCCTCGCCCTTGAACATGTCGAGGAGCACTACCGGATCGATCCACACCTGTTCCGTCCACGCCCCGATTACCTGCTCCGGGTCCGTGGCGACAGCATGCGTGACGCCAGCATCCTGGACGGTGACCTGCTCGCGGTGCGCCAGAGCCCCGAGGCCCGCAACGGCCAGATCGTGGTGGCCCGCATCGAGGACGAGGTCACGGTGAAATACCTGCAGTGCACGGCGGACCGTGTGCGCCTGCTGCCCGCCAACCCCGATTACACGCCGATCGAGATCGATCCTGGCCGGCAGGAGTTCGTGATCGAAGGCATCGGTGTCGGTGTGGTACGCACGCTGGAGGCGTAGCGGGAAATGCGGAAGCAGGAGGCGGAACATCATGCGCGTCCGCGCGGCGCCGGGAGCGCGGCCTTCGGCCCCTCCGGCGGTCTTCCCTGTTCAAACTCGCCCATTGCACGGATGCAGCCCCACGATGCCAGCGGCGCCTGAGTCATGTCGGCACTGGAAGATCTACTGGCACACCCCGGTGTCTGGCGTGGGCGCAGCACCGGTCTGCCGACGGCGGTCCCGACCCGTCCCAGCGGCTTTGCGCAGCTCGACCGGGCACTGCGCGGTGGCTGGCCGCGGGGGCAGCTGACCGAGCTGATCGGCGCCCCCTTCGGCGCCGGCGAGACCCGCATGCTGGTGCCGGTCCTGGCCGCGTGCACCCGGGAGCGGCGCCGGGTGCTGCTGGTCGCCCCGCCGGCCACGCCCTGGATACCCGGCTGGCGTCAGCTGGGCGTGGACCCCGAACGGGTCTTCGTGATCCGGGCGGCGTCGGAGGATGACATCATCTGGAGCTGCGAGCAGATCCTGCGCCACCCGGAGACCGGCGTGCTGCTCGCCTGGCTGCAAGACAGCCGGAGTGGTGCACCGCTGCGGCGTCTGCGGCTCGCGGCCGGCGCGGGCGACGCCTGCGCCTTTCTGTATCGGCCACCGGCAGTGGCACCGCAACCCTCGCCGGCCCACCTGCGCATCCGCTGGCAGGCCGACGGGGACCGGCTGCGCCTGGAGGTCATCAAGTTCACCGGCGGCCCGATCCCGGCCGGCCAGCCCGTGGTCATTCCCAGAGATGTTCGTTGAACCGGCATGTGGGCCGGCCCCCAGCCTGTCCGAATCCGGCCGGCCGCTGTGGCTGGCCCTATATCTGCCCCACCTGGCGCTGGATGCACTGGCGCAGACCGGTTCCGCGGCCACGAAGCCGCTGATCCTCACCGAGGATCCCGCGCGGCCGAAGGTGCACGACGCCAATCGCGCGGCCCGCCAGGCCGGAGTTCGACCCGGCATGGCGCTGGCGGACGCGCTGGCCGTGCTGAATGCCCCAATCGTGCTGGAACACGAACCGGAAGCCAGCCGGCGGCACCTGCTAAACCTCGCGGCGGTACTGCTGCAGTTCACCGATCACGTCTGCCCGGAACCCCGGCAGCAGCGCATCCTGCTCGAGGTCGGCCGAAGCCTGCGTCTGTTCCGGGGAACCGGGGCACTGGAGGCGCGGGTCCGGGACACCCTCCGGCAGCTCGGCTACACCCCCCGCATCGGGATCGCGCGGACACCGGCTGCAGCCCGCCTGCTGGCGCGATTGCGGCACCCGGACCGGCCGCTGGACCGCGATGCGCTGCGCCGGACCCTGGCGCCCCTGCCACTGACGGTACTGCCCCTGCCCGCGGCCGACACCCAGGCATTGCACGGGATCGGACTGGAGCGGATTGGCGACCTGCTGCGCTTGCCGCGTCAGGATCTGGCGCTGCGCTACGGCACTCGGCTCCCGGAGTTCCTCGGCCGTCTCCTCGGCGATCTGCCGGAACCCCTGCCGCGTTTCCGTCCAACGGAGAACCCCGCTTTCCACCTGGAATTCGACCAGGAGGTGAGTGCCACCGGCGCACTGCGCTTCCCGCTGAAGCGCCTGCTGCTGCAACTGGAGCAGACACTGCGGGCCGGGAACCACCGCACACAGGGACTGGAGCTGCAGCTGCTCCATCGCGGCGGGAAAACGACGCGCCTGACCCTGGAACGCAGCCAGCCCGGCAGCCGCACGGAGGAATGGCTGGAACTGTGGAGTATCCGCCTGTCCCGGCTGGAACTGCCGGCCCCGGTGCGCGGGCTGCGCCTGAGCGTGCCGCAGCTGCTCCCGGCCGGCGCCGATTCCGACGGCCTGTTCAGCAGCCGGGACGGCTCCCGCGACGAGTCCGGGTTCCTGACCCGGCTGCGGGCCCGGCTTGGTGATGACGCGGTCCTGCGCTTCGCACCGACCCTGCACCCCCTGCCCGAAGGGGCGCAGGAGGCCTGCAGCCCGGATACCTTCCCGGCCCTGCCCGGCGGCGGGACCACCCCGGCCCAGCGCATGGCCGGGGCCGCACTGTGGCTGCGGCCGCTGCAACCGGCCCCGCCACCGGGCCCGCACGAATGGCTGGGCCGGCTGGAGGGGGGATGGTGGGTCGGCGATGACCAGCGCCGGGACTACGCGGTCATGCGGGATCCACGAGGCCGGCTCTGCTGGGTCTTCCGCGATCTGCGCACCGGGCAGTGGCAATTGCAGGGGTTCTGGGGGTAACGCAGGCAATGGGGACAGATTTGAAAATCTGTCCCCATTGCCTGCGTTGTCCCCATTGCCTGCGTTACCCCCGGCCGAGCAGCACCACGGCCTCGGCGGCGATCCCCTCGCCGCGGCCGGTGAAGCCGAGGCGCTCCGTGGTGGTGGCCTTCACGTTCACGGCCGACAGCGACAACCGGCAATCCGCAGCAATATTGGCCCGCATCGCTTCGATATGCGCTGCCATCCTTGGCCGCTGCGCAATCACCACGCTGTCGATGTTCACCGGAGCCCAGCCTTCCGCGCGCAGGCGCGCCAGCACCTCGCGGAGCAGCGTGCGGCTGTCGGCGCCCCGAAAGCGCGGATCGGTATCGGGAAAATGCCGGCCGATGTCACCCAGCCCGGCGGCGCCCAGCAGCGCGTCGCACACCGCGTGCAGCAGCACGTCCCCGTCCGAGTGCGCGACGAGGCCCTGGTCGTGAGGAACCCTGACCCCACCGAGCACCACATGGTCACCGGCCCCGAAGGCGTGCACGTCGAAACCCTGGCCGACCCGCAAATCAGCCGACATCACTTTTCTTCTGGGTCTCGCGCAACCGCACGTGGCGCAACAGGCCGTCCAGCAGCACGAACAGCAGCCCGGCCGTCAACAGGTGCCAGAGCCAATGGGTGCCAACGACCGCCCAGTCGCAGAGCACCAGATCCAGCCCTCGCACCACGAGCGCGAAACCAAAGAGGGCTGCGGCCAGCACCAGGTCGCGTGCCAGGCGCCGATCGATCCGCAGGGTCAGCAGGAACGCCGCGAGGAGGATGGCCAGCATCGGAAGATAGCCGAGCGTGGTGCCGGCCATTGCACCCGGCACGAAGAGGTAGAACAGCAGGAGGACCGCAACGGTCAGCAGCCAGGCCACACCCACACCGACCAGACGGAAACGCGGCACCCGGATCAGGAACACGCTCCAGTACACCACCGCGAAGGCCACGACCGCGGCCACATCCAGCCAGAACAGCCCGGCGGCTCCGCTCGCGTGCCAGAGCATGCTGCTTACCCCGACCAGCGCGATCAGCCCCGCCAGCAGGTGCAGATCCCACTGTTCGCGCCAGCGTTCTCGCTGCAGTTGTTTCCAGGCCTGCCAGGAGGCGACCAGGTAGGCGAGACCCGTGATCGTGTTCAACGGCTCCGCGAACCAGCCCGGCTCGGTGCGCTCGCAGTAGGGACTCCCCTTCATGGACACCTGCCGTCCGGTCTATTCACGGTGCACGCCGTGCATCAGCGCGGATAGAAAGTCCCCCGAACCGACACCGGGGATATCGAGACCGAGATCGCTCATCTCGCGGGCAATGTGGTCCTGCAGCTTTGCGGTGTCGCCCTCGGAGCTCATCGGCAGCGTGACACCGCGCAGGCGCCCCGCGAGGCGCTCGATCCCATCGGCCGGGAGCACGGTGAAGTCGCCGGAAAACTCGAGGTCCTCCACCACGTTGTCACGGGTCAGCATGCGGACGCGGACCAGGCCGCCCGGGGCCTTGTGCATACCCTCAACCAGATACGTACCGGCGGCGATCTTGACCCCGGTGGTCACGATGCGACGGCCCTTCTGATAGACCCATTCGGGATCCTGCAGCAGGCCATGCACACGCTCCAGCGCTTCCTGCTCCTCGGAGGTCAGACGCGATTCCTCCGGCCGATAACCCAGGTGTTCCTCGATCGCTCCGAGGAACAGCGACTTCACGCGCTCGCGTTCCGGCGGCTGCCCGAGCTCGCGTGTCAGCGTCGTCATGTAGTCCTGCATGCCCTGGCGCAGCTTGTCGCGGAACTTCTCCGAGCTCACCTTGAGGCAGCGCGCCATGGTCTCCATGTCGAAATCGAACATGAAGCTGCCGACCATCACCGTGGCGTCGTTGATCCGCGCCGAACCGGTGCCACCGATCTTGCGCCCGTTCACGTGGATGTCATTCACCGGCCGAAAGACCGCCGGCACCCCGAGAGCCTGATAGGTGGCCAGCACCGGCGCCATGAAATGCGAGTAGATCGCCTCCACCCGGGCCGGCGCCAGGCGATACGGGTAGACGAAGTGGAAGAACATCTGGTCACGGTTGAGATAGACCGCCCCGCCGCCGACGTCGCGCCGGATGATCGGAAGACCGTGTGTCTCGCAGTACGCGGTGTCGACCTCCTGATCGATGTCCTGGTGCAGACCCACGGAAACGAAAGGCTCTGTCGGGTTCACCAGCGTGACCACCGGGTCGTCACCTTCCCGGATGGTCTCCGCAACCGCATGGAAGGTGGCCATCGACTCCACGGGCGGGACGTAGCCCGCATCGATCACTCGAATTCTATTCATCCGGCATTCCTCAATCGCTGTTGCCTTCTCAGATAGACCTCCGCGACTTCCAGATCCTCCGGCCGCGTGATCTTGATGTTCATCGAACTGCCCTCGACGATGCGGGGGTGTTCGCCCGCGAGCTCCATCGCGCTGGCCTCGTCGGTCACCGTGACGCCCGACGCCGCAGCCGCGTCCAGTGCCTTGCGCAGCGCCTGCAGACGGAACATCTGCGGTGTCAGCGCGCGCCAGACGATGCTGCGATCGAGGGTTCTTTCCACCCGTTCCCCGGTGCCCTCGAGCTTCAGGGTGTCGCTGCTTGGGGCCGCCAGCAGCCCACCGACCGCGTCATCCTGCAGCAGACTGATCAGGCGGTCCAGATCGGCGGTGGGAAGACACGGCCGTGCCGCATCGTGCACCAGCACCCAGTCCTCCGGCCGCGCCCGTGCCGCAAGAAACTCGAGCCCATTGCGCACCGAGTCGGCGCGCTCGGCGCCGCCAGTGACCAGAAACAGCCGGCCTCCCGCACTCGGCAGCTCCATTGCATCGGCATCGACGCCCGCCCCGATGACCAGCACCACCCCGCGGATCGCCGGATGCTCCAGAAAGATCCCCAACGTGTGCTCGAGTACCGAGCGCGAGCCAAGCCTCAGGAACTGTTTCGGCCGCTCCGCGCCCATGCGCCGGCCGACCCCCGCCGCCGGGATCAACGCCCACAGCGCGGGTGTGTGACGCTCAGTCATCACGGGATGCCTCCGACTCGAGTGGCAGACCAACGCCCGGATCGACGGGCAGGAAAAAGACTTCGTCCTCGCGGATCATGCCGAGATCGCGCCGCGCACGCTCCTCGACCGCCTCGATGCCGCTGCGCAGGTCCTCCACCTCCGCCTCCAGCGCGCGGTTCCGGCTGCGCAACTCATCGTTCTCGATCTGCTGCAGCCGGTTCGCCTCGCGCAGTTTTTGAACATCGCGCCAGCCTCCCTCGCCAAACCACAGCGACCACTGCAGGCCGATCAGCGCCGCCACCAGCAGGCCAAGCAACCAGCGCATCAGACGCGGACCACATCGACGAGTCCGGCCAGGCCCGCGTGCAGGCCGTTCACGGACGCGGCACCCGAGCCGCCGCGCCGGAACTCAAGCGCCGAGCCTGTCCTGATGGGCCTCCAGTGGGCCGTGCGGAAAGTTCGGTAACAGATCGCTTCGCCAGCAGCGCCGGCGCTGCGTTGGGCAAGTTGGCAACAGGGTGGCTACTCCGGCACTTGTGCGCCTTGCTCCGGCACTTCTGGCTGTGCTCCATCGTCACCGAACTTCCCGCATGGCCCACTAGCCATCCCGATCCGGCGCCGGAACGCGCATGACCGCGAACATCGCGCTCGGGCGGAGGGGGTAATCTGCGTTCCCCGGGATGGCCCGCATCGCCATGATCACGGGCGCGGGCGCGCCGGAAAGGCGTCCAGCCCCGGGTAACGGGCGTCGGAACCCAGCATCTCCTCGATCCGGATCAGCTGGTTGTACTTGGCGACGCGATCCGAACGCGACAGGGAGCCCGTCTTGATCTGACCCGCACCGCTCGCGACCGCCAGATCCGCGATGGTCACGTCCTCGGTCTCGCCGGAACGGTGCGATATCACCGCAGTGTAGCCGGCCTCGCGGGCCATCGCGATCGCCTCCAGCGTCTCGGTCAGGGTCCCGATCTGGTTCACCTTGATCAGGATCGAGTTGGCGACTCCCCGATCGATTCCTTCCCGCAGGATACTGGTGTTGGTTACGAAGAGGTCGTCGCCGACCAGTTGCACCCGCCCGCCGAGCCGATCGGTCAGCTGCTTCCAGCCGCTCCAGTCATCCTCGGCCAGGGCATCCTCGATGGTGAGGATCGGGTACTGGTCGACCCAGTCCGTGAGGTAGTCGACGAACTCTCCGGCCGAGAAGTCGCGCCCCTCGGAAGCCAGGTGGTACCGCCCATCCCGGTAGAACTCGGAGCTGGCGCAGTCCAGGCCAATCCAGATGTCATCGCCGGCCCGGAACCCCGCCTGCTCGATCGCCTCGAGGATCACTTCCACCGCAGCCGCATTGGACGGGAGGTCCGGAGCAAAACCGCCCTCGTCGCCCACCCCCGTGCTCAAGCCGCGCTGCTGGAGGAGTTTTTTCAGCGCGTGAAACACCTCCGCACCGTAGCGCACGGCCTCGGTCAGACTGCCCGCACCGACCGGTACGATCATGAATTCCTGCATGTCGACGCTGTTGCTCGCGTGCGCACCGCCATTGACGATGTTCATCATCGGCACCGGCAGCACGCCGGCCTCCATTCCGCCGAGGCTCCGGAACAACGGCAGCCCGGCCTCCGCTGCCCGGGCGTGGGCAAGCGCCAGCGACACGGCCAGGATGGCGTTCGCGCCGAGCCTTTCCTTGTTTGCCGTGCCATCGAGCTCGATCATGCGCCGATCCACCGCCTCCTGATCGGCTTCGGCACCGCGCAGGGCGTCACGCAACTCGCCATTCACATGGGCAACCGCGCCGCGCACGCCCTTGCCGCCGTAGCGGGCCTCGCCGTCGCGCAGCTCGATCGCCTCCCGGGCGCCGGTCGATGCGCCCGACGGCACTGCCGCGCGACCACGCGCTCCCGTGTCGAGGACCACGTCGGCCTCCACGGTCGGGTTCCCCCGGGAGTCCACGATCTCCCGGCCATGCACATCGGCAATCACAGCCATGATTCTCTCCTTGAAGGTTGCTTCCCGGATGCCCTCCGGGATGCCAGCAGAATTCCGGAAGGGGCCGCCTCAGCCCAGGCCAAAAGCAGCCTCCGCAAAGGGGCGCGTCTTCACGGCGCGGTCCAGGTCAACCAGCGCCTCGAGCAGGTCCCGCAGCATGGGCAGCGGCCACGCGTTGGGTCCGTCGGATAGCGCCTGCTCGGGATCAGGATGGGTCTCCATGAACAGCCCCGACACCCCCGCCGCCACGGCCGCTCGCGCCAGCACCGGAACGAACTCCCGCTGCCCTCCGGAGACGGCGCCGCGCCCACCGGGCTGTTGCACCGAATGCGTCGCGTCGAAGACCACCGGACACCCTGTCCGGCGCATCACCGCCAGGCCGCGCATGTCCGAGACCAGCGTGTTGTATCCGAAGGAAACCCCGCGCTCGCAGACCATGATCTGCTCGTTTCCGACCTCGCGCGCCTTGGCCACCACGTTGTCCATGTCCCAGGGGGCGAGGAACTGACCCTTCTTGATGTTCACCGGCAGCCCCTGGCGGGCCACATTCTGGATGAAATTCGTCTGCCGGCAAAGGAATGCCGGCGTCTGGAGCACGTCGACCACGTCGGCGACCTCGCCGAGCGGGGTGTCCTCATGCACGTCGGTCAGCACCGGAAC
>PWRV01000255.1 GCA_003563455.1 Thioalkalivibrio sp. | reverse complement strand
GCCTTCGGAGAGGAATGATTTCGTCATCGAGGTTTGCCGCGGCAACGTGTTGTTGACCGGGCGCACAGCCTGTGTGCAGACATGCGGACCATGGGCAATCGGCGTACCAAACCCATATTGACCCATATAACACTGTCTACGGCACTCTGAAGCGACGAGCACGCCGCGTGCATGGACGCCCGGATGGCGGCGTCAGTTACCGTTCGACACCAGGGATTGATGTCGATGAAGACGACAGCGTACTTCGACGCGACCCGCTCCAGACCGGATCGGACTGGAATCAAGGACGATTGGATTCTGCGGGTCCTGCGTTATCCGGAGAAAGAGCAAAGGCAGATGGATGGCCGAATCCGGCGGTGGGCGCGGATCGCGGCCTAAGCTCAGCCTCCCACGGCGACCCTGTTTCGGGGTCAGGGGCCAGGATGCCGGGAGCATACGAGTACCGGCCATCCTGGGCAAAGGCGCTGGGGCCAGGAAACCGCTGAAGCTCACGGCCCTCGCGACCGCCAATAGCCCGGGCGTCGGGAGTGGTGCGCGAATGCCAGAATCGTGATAGTGGACCCGCGCGGAATGAAGACGATGGAGTAAGGAAAACGGCGCAGTACCAGCCGGTGCACTCCCTGTCGTCCGATGGGCCCGGGCATAGAGGAACCGGCGAGAGTCCCGGCTTCCAGTTGATCCAGAGCCGCGTCGAACGTGGCCCGAAGCTGCTTCCCGAGTCCGGGTTGTTCGCACTCGTACCAGCGGATGGCTGCCTCCGCCTCTTCGGCCGCGGCAGAGAGGATCTGGAGTTCCGGCATCCTTGCCTCCTCGGTCGTGTCAGCCGAGCCTTCGGTTGAATTCCTCGCGGGATAACAGCTCGGCGTTGCCGCTGCGCAGGTCGGAGAGGCGTTTCTCGAGTTCGCTATCCCACGCCGCAGCGGCGTCGGCATCGGCGGGACCGTCCAGTGTCGCCACCAGTTCCTGGGCGAGGCGTGCACGGGCCGACTCCGGCAGCGCCTTTGCCTCTTTCAGGATTCGCTCAACGTCCACGACCGCCATAGGATTCACCTTGCACCAACGCAATGCGTGGTCCAAGTCTAGCCTCGGGAGGCGTAGAGCAACACCCCCTGTCCGTAGACGCGTGGGCCATGAGCAAGCCAGACAAGATCGTTCCGGCGGGCGAACGGGCAGCGGTTCCAAGTGGATGGAACCTTCCCGGGGAAAGGGCCGGCGTGAGGCCTTCCGGGCCTGTGCTAAGCTGCTGTTATGCCACACCGTTCAGGAGATTTCGATGCGCCTGACAGCACAGCAGCGCCGAGTCATCAGGCAAGCCGCCCTCGACTGCTTCGGGCCGGAGGCGCGCGTTACCCTGTTCGGCTCGCGTGCTGACGACACGGCACGTGGCGGCGATATCGACCTGCTGATCGAAATGCAGATCACTGACCCGGAAGAGATCGTCAACGCGGAAACCCGCTTTCAGGTGCAGGTTCAGCAGGCGATCGGCGAACAGAAGATCGACCTGCTCGTGGACTATCCGGGGCGTGGCGAACACCCGCCGATCTTTGCCATCGCCGAAAGAACTCGGGTCCGGCTGTGACCGACGCAGCAGCACAGCAGTTGGCAGATGCCTGGCGACAGTGTCAGCGGCACGCTCATCACCTGAGGCACGCCATGGCCTCCCTGGAGGACAAGCTTCCACTGTCGGGCAGCCAGCTCGCCACTCTGGACGACGAAGCCGTTCAGGACCTCGATCAGTTCGTGCTGCGCTTCGGCAGGCTACAGGATGCCATCGCGCCCGACTGCTACCGGCCGTTCAGAAGGTCTCACGCCGCGAGCCCGGGTGTTGCACCCTGAAAACTGCCAAGGCTAGCCTGTTGCCAAAACCGTTGGACGTGAAGGATGCCAGCGTCTCTGAAAAATATTGAAGAGCAAGCGCTTACCTTGCGCGCCGAAGAGCGGGCCCGGCTGGCGGAGTCGATGCTCGTTTCCCTGCACTCGCCCCTGGCGGAAATCGACGCGGCCTGGGCCCAGGAGATCGAAGAGCGTATTGCGGCATTCGACCGTGGCGAAATCCCTGCCTATGCTGCCGAGGACGTTTTTGCCGAAGCCCGCCGCATGTCGCGGTGAACCGCGCAAGGTTCATTGCCCCGGCACGTCGGGAACTGCTCTCGGCGGTCGCCTACTACAGCGACAAGCAACCGGGCCTTGGGCCGCGGTTTGTCGCTGCCGTCGAGGAAGCCACGGCCCGCGCGGTTGCATTCCCGCACACGTCCCCAGCACCGATTCGAGCGGCGCCGCATGCTGCCAGGCGATACCTGAACCCGCTCCCGGGCCCTCCGTTGACGTGGTCGTCCGCCGTCTGTAGAGGTGTGCGTCATGAGCAGGCGTGAGAAAAACGATCGTCCGATGTGCGAGGTCTGTCCTTGCGGTTCCGGCGCGGCGCGTCGCGAGTGTTGCGGGCCTTATCTTGATGGGGTGACCGTCGCGCCCACTGCGGAGGCGCTGATGCGATCGCGGTATTCGGCG
>PWRV01000095.1 GCA_003563455.1 Thioalkalivibrio sp. | reverse complement strand
GGGTGTCCATCACGTACGCGATGCGATAGCCGTTGTCACGGGCATAATCGAGGTAGACATCCACGTCGCGCTGCGGGTCGATCACGGCAATCTCGCTGTTGCCCTGACACCCGACGACGAACGAATGCTGCGAAAGCCCAGGATCGACGAAACGTTCAAGGATCATGTTGCACCTCCCATCTCTGCAGGGATTTGCCTAAATGTTGACTAATTTGGTCAGGTATTGAGCAAAAAGTTCCCCAGGACCGCATTCGATAGTCTGGGTCAATCGAAGCGAAAGGATTAACCGGCAGCCAGCGTTGGCAAAGGAGGAATCGGGGCAGAGGAGATGCTCCTCGGAACCTCATTTCAATGCCGACAATGATCATCCAAGGGCTGTTTCCAGCGTCTTTTTTGCCCCGATTGGTCGGAGAATCAGGAGGTTGGGCTGGTCCGACCCGTTGAATACCTCGAACTCTTTCGTTCGATATGGTTATTCGTTGCGGAAGGATTGGCCCGGTCAAGTCAATCGATATGGTTTGCGCTCTACCCTTAAGCCAGTTTGCCCTGCGCACGCATCCCGGATGCGACTGTAAAAAACTCACGACCGTTAGGTAAAGGGGGCAAAGAGTGGATAGGTCTGGCTTTAAGGTTCATCAGGGGCGCGCAGCCATCCTGCTGGGCGTGGCGGCGGCGTTTGGAATCAGTGCGTGTGGCGGATCCTCCGGTGGGAGCGGCGCAGAAACGACCCTCTCATCCGAGGAGGTTGCCGCGCTGTCGGCCGCCATTGGTCCGAATGTGATCGGTATGACCGGTGACAGGGCCGGGGATTCGCTGGATGAGACCGGCGTAACCGCGGGTGATGGAGGCACGGAGGGCCTGCAGATTGCGACGACCGGCGTGTCGGAAGAGTTCGCTTGTGAACAGGGTGCCGTTCGTTCGGCCGAAGGTATCGACACCAACCTCGACATCACCGCCGAGGCTTTCCCCGAGCCGCCGTTCAGCGGAACGCTGCCGGTGGCCGGCACGGATGACTACGTGCAGATCCGTGCCAATTGCCAGGATCCGATGCTCGGCACCCTGGACGGTAGTCTCGACGTGCTGATCCGCGAGGGTATCGCACCGGGTGCCGCCGCGATCGTCTACCGGGCGGGCGGCTACCAGGGCGCGAATACCCCGCCGGATCTCGATACGCCCTATGTGTCGGAGAACGAATTCGGCGGCATGTCCTTCCGCACGATGCTGCGCGGGGACTTCTACAACTGCCAGGGCTGTGTGCTGGGTGATCTCGGCAACTTTACCGGCGACCCCGAGCGGGACTTTGCGGTGTCGGCCTTCCTCGAGACCGAATTCGATTTCGGTGGTGAGGGCTTCGCATCGACGATGGGACAGTCGTTCGACGATCGGTTGACCTTCGTCGGCGAGTCCAGCGGTACCGGTACCCTGCTCGACCTGAACGGCCGGCTCGCCTTTTCCAGCGAGGTCGAGGGCTGCTCGTTTGACGTCACCTACGAAACGGTCAAGCGGCCAACCCTGACCGGTGCCGATCAGCAGGCAACCAACGGGACGTTCAACGTCACGGACAACACCACGGGCAATACGCATGTCGTGGCATTCGATCCCAACGGCAATGTCACCGTGGATGGCCGGGCGCCCGCGGATCTCGATGACCTCGCCGAGAAGTGCGCACTGAACGGCGATTCCAGCAGCAACGGCGGCATGGACAACGGCACCGGTGACCTCTCCGGTCCCGAGGGCTTCGCGGAAGGTCTGCCGTGGCGCTCGGAGTGCCAGGTGCTGGATGGCGATACCACGGGTCCGACCCTGTGGGGCGACATCGAAATCAAGGGTTTGACCGGAGATGCCACGAGCGGTACCGGTATCGAAATCGCCCGGACATTCACCAATGAAACATGCAGCGGGCAACCCGACGATTCGAGGAGCGGCGGCTTCGACTATGTAATCGGCGATGCGGTCGCCGGCGTGTCCGGGGCCTATGAAATCGATTTCCTCAATCGCGGCGGGGACGGCAGCGACAACATCTACGAGATTTTCCGGATCGAGGATGGTGTGCTGATCTTCGGCGAGTATCCGGAAGCCGGTCCGGACCAACCACAGTTCCGGCCGGATCGCTTCCGGGTCAACCCGGTCGAGTTCACCTCGGTTGTTCCGTAAGTCTCACCTGCGACGGTGAAGGCACAGGCCGGGCGCAAGCCCGGCCTTTTTGTTTTAGGTTACGCTGCTGCGTGAAGTGACGTGTCAATCGCGAGCGCCGGATGTCCGTAGCGATCCGTGCGATGCGGCGGAGGCCACGCGAGCCGTGCTGTCGGCTCGTTGCCCAGGTTGTCCGCACGAGGCAGGTTGTGATCCCGAATTCCGCGTCTCATTACGTGTTTTCCACATTGTTGCCGCCACGCCCGCTTCTTAAATTAGAGGTGCACTCAACAAAAACGGTGGTTGCAATGAAGATTACTCCTCTTGCTAAACAACTCGGCTTCGGTGCCGCGTTGGCCCTTTCAGCTTCTTTGCTGG
>PWRV01000181.1 GCA_003563455.1 Thioalkalivibrio sp. | reverse complement strand
TGCCTTCGCTGAACGGCAAGCTGACCGGCATGGCCTTCCGCATTCCCACCTCGGACGTCTCCGTCGTTGATCTGACCGTGGAACTCGAAAAGGGCGCGAGCTACGACGACATCTGCAAGGCGATGAAGGCGGCCTCCGAGGGTGAGCTGAAGGGCGTGCTGGGCTACACCGAGGAGAAGGTGGTCTCCACCGACTTCCGTGGCAGCAGCACCCCGTCGATCTTCGACGCCGGCGCCGGCATCCAGCTCGACGACACCTTCGTGAAGGTGGTGGCCTGGTACGACAACGAGTACGGCTACACCTGCAACATGCTGCGCGTGGTGCAGCACGTCGGCCAGTAGCGAGGATTCCGCCTGACCGGCGGCGGCGAGGCCCGGTGGCCCGCTGCCGCCGGGCATCCGGTCCGACGCACGCAGAGAGGCTCGGCAAGGCGGATCGCGCCCCTTGCCCAACCTCTTTCCGTTCCCTTTCCCGTCCCGATAGGAGTGGTGTGATGTCCGTGATCAAGATGACCGATCTCGATCTGAGCGGTAAGCGCGTGCTGGTCCGCCAGGATCTCAACGTCCCCGTCAAGGACGGCAAAGTCACCTCGGATGCCCGGATCCGCGCCAGCCTCCCCACGGTACAGAAGGCGCTGGAAGGCGGTGCCCGGGTGATGCTGATGTCGCACCTGGGACGTCCGACGGAGGGTGAGTTCTCCGAGGCCGACTCGCTGGCCCCCGTGGCCGCCCACATGGGGCAGTTGCTGGGCCGCGAGGTTCGTCTGGTGCGCGACTACCTCGACGGCGTGGACCTGGCTGACGGCGAGGTGGTGCTGCTGGAGAATGTGCGCTTCAACGCGGGCGAGAAGAAGGACAAGGAGGAACTGGCGAAGAAATACGCCGCGCTGTGCGATGTCTTCGTGATGGACGCCTTCGGCACCGCGCACCGCGCGCAGGCTTCCACCCACGGGGTCGGCCGCTTCGCGCCCGTCGCCTGCGCCGGCCCTCTGCTGGCGGCGGAACTCGAGGCGCTTGGCAAGGCGCTGGAGCACCCGAAGCGGCCGCTGGTGGCGATCGTCGGCGGCTCCAAGGTCTCGACCAAGCTGACCGTGCTCGAGTCCCTGTCCGGGGTGGTCGATCAGTTGATCGTCGGTGGCGGCATAGCGAACACGTTCATCGCCGCCCAGGGGCACCCGGTCGGCAAGTCGCTCTGCGAACACGACCTGATCGATGAGGCGAAGCGCCTGATGGAGGCGGCGCACGCGAAGGGCGGCGAGATCCCGGTGCCGACGGACGTGACCGTCGGTCAGGAGTTTTCGGACTCCACGCCGGCCGAGGTCAAGCGGGTGGCCGATGTGGACGAGGACGACATGATCTTCGATGTCGGTCCCGACACCGCTTCTTCCTATGCCGAGCTGCTGCGCAAGGCCGGCACCATCGTCTGGAACGGCCCGGTCGGCGTCTTCGAGTTCGATCAGTTTGCGGCGGGCACGCGGGCGCTGGGCGAAGCGATTGCCGAGAGTGATGCCTTCTCCATCGCCGGCGGCGGCGACACACTCGCGGCCATCGACAAATACGGCCTGACCGAACGGGTCAGCTACATCTCCACCGGCGGTGGCGCCTTCCTCGAGTTCCTCGAGGGCAAGACCCTGCCCGCGGTCGCGATGCTCGAAGAGCGCGCGCGGAACTGAACGGCCAGACTGGAATTGCCGCCTTGATGAGACGCACGAAGATCGTGGCCACGCTGGGCCCCGCGACCGACAGTGAGCGGGCCCTGGAGCGGTTGGTGCAGGCCGGTGTCGACGTGGTCCGCATCAATTTCTCGCACGGCGATCCCGCGAGCCATCGCAAGCGCGTCGGTTTGATCCGGGAGATTGCCGCCCGGACCGGACGCTGTGTGGGCGTGCTCGGGGACCTGCAGGGCCCGAAAATCCGCATCGCCCGGTTCCGCGAAGGTTCGGTGGAACTGAACGAGGGCGATGCGTTCGCGCTGGACGCAAGCCTCGGCAGCGATGCCGGAGACCGCACCCAGGTCGGCCTGACCTACCCCGACCTGCCGCGCGACGTGAACGCCGGTGACACCCTGCTGCTCGACGACGGGCGGCTGGTGCTGCAGGTCGACGAGGTCCGCGATCGGCGTATCGAGGCCACGGTGCGCGTCGGCGGCATGCTTTCCAACAACAAGGGCATCAACCGGATGGGGGGCGGCCTGTCCGCACCCGCCATCACCGAAAAGGACCGGGAAGACATCCGGCTGGCGGCCGAACTCGAGGTCGACTTCCTGGCCGTGTCCTTTCCGCGTTGCGCGGAGGATATCCACCTCGCGCGGTCCTTGCTGCACGATGCCGGGGGCGATGCCTCGATCTGCGCGAAGGTGGAGCGGGCGGAGGCGGTCGAGCAGGCCGACGAGATCATTGCGGCCTCGGACGTGATCATGATCGCGCGCGGCGATCTCGGCGTGGAAATCGGCGATGCCGAGCTCCCGGCCGTGCAGAAGAACCTGATCTCCCGCGCCCGCAAGCTGAACCGGGTGGTGATCACGGCGACCCAGATGATGGAGTCGATGATCCAGAACCCGATCCCGACCCGGGCCGAAGTCTTCGACGTCGCGAATGCGGTGCTCGACGGCACCGACGCGGTGATGCTCTCCGGCGAGACCGCCACCGGACGCTACCCGGACAAGGCCGTGGGCAGCATGGGCCGCATCTGTGCCGCGGCTGAACGCCAGCGTGCGGCGCGGCAGTCCACGCATCGCATGGACAGCTATTTCGGCCGGGTCGACGAGGCCATTGCGATGGCCACGATGTACACCGCCAACCACCTGGACGTCGCGGCGATCGCGGCCCTCACCGAATCGGGTTCGACGGCCCTGTGGATGTCCCGGATCAGCTCCGGCATCCCGGTCTTCGCATTGACCCGGCAGGCCCGGACCAGCCGCCGCATGACCCTGTACCGGGGCGTTTATCCCGTTGTTCTGCCGACCATCCCCGACACCCACGCGGAAACGAACCGCGAGGCGATACGCCTGCTTCTCGAGGAAGGGGTCGTGAAGGACGGCGAACTGGTGATCATCACCAAGGGCGACCTGGACGGCGTCCCCGGCGGCACCAACGCTTTGAAGATTCTTCGTGTCGGCGAGACCGTCACCCTTCCCTGATACCATCTGCGCGAGAGCAACGATGCAGCCCCACCCGAGTCCTGTAAGGAGGAACCCATGGCTCTGATTTCCCTTCGCCAGCTGCTGGATCATGCCGCCGAGCACGGCTATGGCATGCCCGCCTACAACGCCAACAACATGGAGCAGGTCCACTCGATCATGGAGGCGGCCGCCGCGGTCGACTCCCCGGTGATCATCCAGGCCTCTGCGGGCGCGCGCAAGTATGCCGGCGAGCCCTTCCTGCGCCACATCATCCTCGCTGCGGTTGAGCAGTATCCGGACATTCCGGTGGTGCTGCACCAGGATCACGGCTCCGAGCCCGCGGTCTGCCTGCGCTCCATCCAGTCCGGCTTCACCTCGGTGATGATGGACGGCTCCCTGATGCCGGACATGAAGACCCCGGCCACCTACGACTACAACGTCGACGTCACCGCCAAGGTGTCCGAGATCGCCCACGCGGTCGGTGTGTCCGTCGAGGGCGAGCTGGGCTGCCTTGGTTCGCTCGAGACCGGCATGGCGGGTGAAGAGGACGGCTCCGGCGCCGAGGGCAAGCTCTCGCACGATCAGTTGCTGACCGATCCGGACGAGGCCGCCGATTTCGTGAAGAAGACCGGCGTGGATGCCCTCGCGATCGCGATCGGCACCTCGCACGGCGCCTACAAGTTCCCTCGTCCGCCGACCGGTGACATCCTGGCGATCCAGCGCATCAAGGAGATCCATCAGCGCATCCCGGACACCCATCTGGTGATGCACGGCTCCTCCTCGGTGCCGCAGGAGTGGCTGGAAATCATCAACAGGTACGGCGGCGACATGGGCGAGACCTATGGTGTGCCGGTCGAGGAGATCCAGGAAGGCATCAAGCACGGCGTGCGCAAGGTCAACATCGACACCGATCTGCGCATGGCCTCCACCGGTGCAGTCCGCAAGTTCCTTGCGGAAAACCCGAAGGAGTTCGACCCGCGCAAGTTCCTGATTCCCTCGACCAAGGCGATGAAGGAGATCTGCCAGGCCCGTTACGAGGCCTTCGGCTGCGCCGGCATGGCCTCGAAGATCAAGCCGATCAACCTCGCGACCATGGTCAGTCGCTACAAGGCCGGCGAGCTGGATCCGAAGGTCAACTGAGAGACCGGCCAATCCGGTTTCTCCCGGTCTGGGGCAGGGAGGCCCCGGATCGGGTCCCGGATGATCGACTGGGGGGCCGCTGGCCCCCTTTTTAATGGGAAGTGCCGAATGCAGTCCTGCTGGTTTGAGGACACGCCGACAAATCAGCGTTTCGCATGTGCGAGAATACCCGCAGCCGTTGCACCCGACGGCGGTCCGGGGGATCTGACCGCGTGCGGCCAGCCCCGCCATCGATCGCGCGCGCAGCGGCACGCCAGGCCCGTGCCGCATACCCGAGGAGGTTTCCGGATGAAGAAGTTCGCCCTGCTGCTCCTGCCGTTTCTGCTGTTTGTCTGGGTGCTCCCGACGATGGCCCAGGCCCAGCTGCTCACGCGGGACGTCGACCCGCAGGAACTGATCGAAGACGCGCGCGAGACCCTTCGCGACATGGCGCGGCACCCGGAGTACGAGGCCCTGCAGAGCGATCTCGAGACCGCCCGCGGCGTGTTGATCTTCCCGAGGGTGATCCGGGGCGGCTTCTTCGTGGGCGGCTCCGGCGGCCTCGGGGTCTTCATGGCCTGGGACGAAGAACGCGGCGACTACAGTCCCGTGGCCTTCTACTCGCTCGGCTCCGTGAGTCTCGGGATTCAGTTCGGTGGCGAGGTCGCGGAGGTGATCATCATCGCGCGCACCCGGAACGCGGTGGACTCGATGTTCGCTGACGTTTTCCGGCTCGGCGGCGACGCCTCCGTGGCTGCGGGGCCGGTGGGTGCCGGCCGCAGCGCGACGGTGACCGCCGACTTCGTGTCTTACGCACGCTCCCAGGGGGCCTTTCTCGGCATGAGCCTCGAAGGCTCGCGGCTGCGCATCCGGGATGACTTCAACGAGGCCTACTACGGAGAGGAACTGCGCCCCGTGCACATCATCGAGGGCCGTCGCGTCGACCATCCCGGCACCCACGCACTGCGCGAGGAGCTTGCGTCCTACCGTCTGCAGCCAGCGGCCGTGCCGGAGGAAGTGGCGCCAGAGGCAATCGAACCCGAGGCAATGGAAGAGGGTCCCGCGGCTCCGTCCTGGGAGGAGCCTCAGCCGGTCGAGCCGGGTTCGGGCGGGTTGACGATCGAGGAGCTCGAGGCCGAGAGCATCTGATCCACGAGCACCTCGGGCACTCCCTCCGGCAGGCTCAGGACGGGCAGGCCACTGCGGCGGGCCAGCTCGGCGCGGTTGTCCATCGCCGGGTGCGCGTCCGGCCGGCGCCGGTTCAATACCACCGCGACGACCTGCAGACCGCGCCGGTCCAGGGCTTCCAGCGCGAGCAGGCACCCGCTCAGCGTGCCCAGCCGATCCTCGGCCACCAGCAATACCGGATCGCCCAGCGCTTCGGCGAGATCGGCGTTCAACCCGTCCTCGCAGAGCGGCGAATAAATCCCCCCGGCGCCCTCGGTGATGCGCCAGGCGTCGGCCGGTCGCGCGCTTGCGGCCACCAGGTCGGCCAGGTGCAGCGGTCTCCCCTCCAGCCGGGCCGCAAGGTCCGGTGCCAGCGGCTCGGCCAGGCGGTAGCGGTTGACCTCGGACAGCCGCTCCGGCGGCAGTCCTGCCGCTGCGGCGAGCAGCGCGGCATCCTCCGGAAAGCGCCGCCCCTCGCGCAGCGCACAGCCGGATTCGACGGGCTTTCGCGGCGCGACCTTCAGGCCCCGCGCGCGCCAGATGCGTGCGATCGAACAGGCGATGAAGGTCTTGCCGACACCGGTGTCGGTCGCGGTGACGAAGAGCCCGCCCGCTCGCGGCAGCGGGGTGGCGCTGGTGTTCATGCCGGGTCGGCGGTGAGCCGCCGCAACGCTTCCTGATAGCGTTCGGCGGTGCGAACAGCGATGTCCGGGGGGATCTCGGGGCCGGGCGCCTGCTTGTCCCAGTCGAGGCTTTCCAGGTAGTCCCGCACGAACTGCTTGTCGAAGGATTCCGGGCTGATTCCCGGCCGGTAGCGTTCCTCCGGCCAGAAGCGCGAGGAGTCCGGCGTCAGGACCTCGTCGATCAGGTGCAGTCGCCCCTGTTCGTCCAGTCCGAACTCGAACTTGGTGTCCGCGATCAGGATGCCCCGGCGCCGCGCATGCTCGCGGGCCATCGCGTAGATGCTCAGCGTGGTGTCGCGCACTTCCTCCGCCATCCGGCCACCGAGCAGCGAGACCACGGCCGCGAAGTCGATGTTGGCATCGTGGTCCCCCTGCTCGGCCTTGGTGCTCGGCGTGAACAGCGCCTCCGGCAGCCGGGCGGCGAGAGCAAGTCCCTCCGGCAGTTCGACGCCGCACAACGCCCCGGTCGCCTGGTAGTCCTTCCAGCCCGAGCCGATCAGATAGCCCCGTACCACTGCCTCCACCGGCAGCGCGCGCAGTCGCCGGACCACGAGACTCCGGCCCTCCAGCGGTTTGCGGATGCCCGGTTCGGGCACCACCTCGGCAAGCGGGACATCGGTGAGCTGGTTCGGTATGCCAAGCACCTGCTCGACCTTGCGCATCCAGAAGACCGTAATGGCGGTCAGGATCCGGCCCTTGTCCGGAATCGGTGTCGGCAGGATCACATCAAAGGCCGACAGCCGGTCCGTGGTGACCATCAGCAGATGATCCTCTCCCACCGCGTAGAGATCGCGCACCTTCCCCCGGTGGATCAGCGGCAGGCCGGGGATATCGCTTTCGAACATCGCATCCGTCATGCGCGAATCTTAGCGTGAAGCTCACGCATTTGCTCTCCTCCCCTAAGCGGGGGAGGAAGCTTTCATGGTCCGGGGCGCCGCGGGTCGAGCAGCGGAGCGGCTTCCGGCGGGTGTCGGCAGCAGGGAGGCTGCCGTCAAGCCTGCAGGGAGGTATTCAGGGCGTCCCGCCGGAAGCCGCACCGCTCCGCTCCTCTGCAACAGCGCTCGGCCAGCCCGCGTGCGCAACGCGACCCCCACGCCTTGCCCCTGCCCAGCGTGGGGGCTATCTTTGGCCTCCTATGGACGCGACAGACGCAAAGGTGGGCGTGGTGATGGGCAGCAGCTCCGACTGGCCCACGATGGAGCACGCCGTCGCCATCCTCAAGGAACTCGCGGTTCCGGTGGAAGCGCGCGTGGTGTCCGCGCATCGCACGCCCGACCTGCTCTTCGAATATGCCGAACAGGCCGCGGATCGGGGGCTGCAGGCAATCATTGCCGGCGCGGGCGGGGCCGCCCACCTGCCGGGGATGCTGGCGGCCAAGACCCCGGTGCCGGTGCTCGGAGTGCCGGTGGCGTCGCGGCACCTGAAGGGGCAGGATTCGCTGCTGTCGATCGTGCAGATGCCAAAGGGCATCCCGGTTGCGACTTTCGCCATCGGCGAGGCGGGGGCGGCGAACGCAGCCCTGTTCGCAGCGGCGATGCTCGCCAACGGGGATGCCGCGCTGCGCGCGCGCCTCGAGCAGTTCCGGGAACGCCAGCGCGATGCCGTGCTGGCACAGGAGCTGCCTACGGTGCACGGGTGATCCTCCCTCCGGCGACCCTCGGGCTGCTCGGCGGGGGGCAGCTTGGCCGCTATTTCACCATCAGCGCCCGGAACATGGGCTACCGTGTCTGGGTGCTCGATCCCGATCCCGACAGCCCCGCCGGCCGGCTGGCCGACCGCCATCTCTGTGCCCGCTTCGACGACCCCGGCGCGCTCGCCGAGCTGGCAACGCAGGCGGCGGTGGTCACCTGCGAGTTCGAGAATGTCCCGGCCGACAGCGCCGGTTGGCTGGCCGGGCGGGTCCTGCTGCGGCCGGATCCCCGGGCACTCGCGATCGCGCAGGACCGGCTCGCGGAAAAGCGCTTTCTGGAGGATGCCGGCGTTGCGGTCGCCCCCTGGTTGCCGGTCGAGGACCTCGAAGCCGCGCGCGACGCGGTACCCGATTGGAGTCTGCCCGCGATCCTGAAGACGGCCCGTCTCGGCTACGACGGCAAGGGACAGCTTCCGGTGCGGACCCGCGACGACGTCGCGCGGGCCTTCAGCCGGCTCGGCGAGGTTCCCTGCGTGCTCGAGCAGCGGGTGGATCTGCAGCAGGAGGTCTCGGTCGTGCTGGCGCGGGCTCCCGACGGCAGCTGCCGCTGCTTCCCGCTCGCCGAGAACGAGCATCGCGGCGGTATCCTGCACCTGAGCCGGGTGCCGGCCCGCGTTTCCGACGCAATCCGCGAACAGGCGGAGGCGATTGCGCGGCACATCGCCGAGCGCCTCGATTATCAGGGTGTTCTTGCCGTCGAGTTCTTTGTCACCGCGTCGGGGAAGCTGCTGGTGAACGAGGCGGCCCCGCGGCCGCACAATTCCGGACACTACACGCTGGATGCGGTGACCGTCTCGCAGTTCGAGCAGCAGGTCCGGGCGATCTGCGGGCTGGCCCTGGTGCCGGCCGAACCCGTTGCGCCGGCGGCAATGCTGAACCTGCTCGGAGACCTGTGGCCGGCGAACGGCGCCGTGCCCGATTTTTCCGGCCTGCTCTCCCACCCCAGGGCCCGGCTGCACCTGTACGGGAAGCCGGTTGCCCGTCCGGGTCGAAAGATGGGGCACGTGAACATCCTCGGGGCGCCCGGGGAAGCGGACGCCTCCCGGCCGGCGCGGCTCGCCGAGATTCTCTGGACGGAGTTGCGCGACTCCGCGACCGAAGGTGCTGGCGATGGGTGAGGGCCGCGACCTGCGCAGCCCCGGGGAACGGCGCCGGCTGCAACGCGAACTGAAGGCGGATATCCGTTTCACCGAAGTGCTGGCCGGAGAGCGACTGGAATTCGTGACCACCTGGGGCCTGTTCTCGCCGCGACGCATCGACGACGGCACGCGGCTTCTGCTCGCCCATGCGGAGGTGCGCCCCACCGATCACTGCCTCGATCTGGGTTGCGGCTACGGGCCGATCGGCCTCACCTTCGCGCGCAAGGCGCCCGAGGGGCGCTGCACGCTGGTGGACAAGGACTTCGTCGCGGTGGAGTACAGCCGACGCAACGCCGCGCTGAACGGGCTCGCGAATGTCGACTGCCTGCTCAGCAACGGCTTCGCCCAGATCGCCGACCGGCGCTTCGACGTAATCGCATCCAATCTTCCGGCGAAGGTCGGACGGGAATTGCTCTATACCTACCTGCTGGACGCATGGGACCAGTTGAACCCCGGGGGATGTCTCTATGTCGTAACGATCACAGGCCTGCGCCGTTTCATCGAGCGGGGCTTCAGGGAGGTCTTCGGCAACTACGACAAGCTGAAGCAGGGCCGGGACTACACGGTCGCCGTTGCCCGGCGCGCAAGCGACTGAATCCAGAATCTCATCCGGTGGGCGCCATCCGGATTCAAGCGAGCCCCGCAGATGCATCACATCGACGTTGCGTTTCCGTTGTGGCTTCAACTCTTCTCGGCCGCCGGGCTGACCGTGCTGCTGGTCTGGATGTTCCGCGGCATGACGTGGGACGAGCTCTTCGTTCCCGGCCGCCTGCAGCATTTCGTACTGGCAACCCTGGCGCTGGTGCTGATCTGGAGCATGAATGCGGCATCGGTAGAAGGTCTGGCGATGCACTTTCTCGGCGTGGTCGTGGTGACCCTGGTGTTCGGCTGGCAGCTGGCGATCCTGATGAC
>PWRV01000251.1 GCA_003563455.1 Thioalkalivibrio sp. | reverse complement strand
GCGTCCTGGATCATCCGGTAGCGCTGTTCCGGGCTCACCGCAGTCGGCGCCGCAGCCTTGCGGGTGCGCGACGCTGCCGGGGCCTTGGCGGTCGCGGCCGTCTTCCGCGGAGCCGCGGGCTTCGCCGCAGGCCTCTTCGCGGACGTCCCGGCCGGCTTTGCGGACTTTGCCGCAGGAGCCTTCCTTGCCGGCGCGGGCTTCTTCGTCGGTGCGGCCTCGGACGCCGCCACGGGCTTGGTTACCTTCTTCTTCGGTTCTTTGGCCATTCGCTTTTCCCCCTCGGTTACCTGCATCAGTCAATGCGACAACGTTTCGCGCTGCCTTCCATTCGATCATAGGTTGCGCACACACCCCCGGCAAGCACTTCCCTCCGCCGGCGCCCGTGCAGCCCTGCACCTGCTCACCTGAACAGACCCTCGCGCTCGAGAAAGGTGACGACTTCGTCCAGCCCCTGTCCGGTCCGCAGATTCGTGAACACGAAAGGGCGCTCGCCGCGCATGCGGCGGCTGTCCCGTTCCATCACCTCCAGCGAGGCGCCAACGCCCTCGGCGAGATCGATCTTGTTGATCACCAGCAGGTCGGAGCGGGTGATGCCGGGCCCGCCCTTGCGCGGGATCTTGTCGCCGGCGCAGACGTCGATCACGTACAGCGTGAGATCGGAGAGCTCGGGGCTGAAGGTGGCGGAGAGGTTGTCGCCGCCGCTCTCCACGAAAACCAGTTCGAGCCCGGGGAGACGCTGTTCGAGGTCATCCACGGCGGCGAGGTTCATCGATGCGTCCTCGCGGATCGCGGTATGCGGGCAGCCGCCGGTCTCGACCCCGATGATCCGGCCGGGATCGAGCGCCTCGCGCCGGGTCAGAAATTCGGCATCCTCGCGCGTGTAGATGTCGTTGGTGACCACCGCGAGCTGATAGCGATCGCGCAGCCTGTGGCACAGCGCCTCGACCAGCGCGGTCTTGCCCGATCCCACCGGCCCGCCGACCCCGACCCTGAGCGCCTGTGATGCCATCTGGACCTTCTCCTGTCAGCTTCGGAACAATCGGCTGTATTGCGTTTCGTGCCGCATCGAGGCCAACGTCACGCCCGGGAGGCTGCCACCGAGATCCGCGTCCCCGAGACCGTGCGCGATGTCCACGGCCCCGGAAAGACAACCGGACAGATGCGCCAGAAGGCGCTGCCCGTCGGTTTGGCCCAGCGGCACCAGCTTCACCGCCGCCGCGACCTGGTTCTCGCACCACGACCACAGGTAGCCGTCCAGCATCTCGTCCGGCGGGATATGCCACGCCGCCGCGGCGAGTGCGAACAGCGTAGCCCAGCAGGCGTCGTCGCGGCGCGCCCAGCCTTCGGCAACCGGGAGACCGAGATCGGTCAGCAGGCGGGCGAGCGCCCGGCCCTGGCTCAAGTCCTCCGCACGCAGTTCCGCCGTCTCGCGGGCCGCGCGAAGCCAGTCGTTCCAGCGTTCGACCCCCGCGATGTCGCCTGCCTCCCAGGCCGCATGCAGTCGTATCAGCGCCGGCAGGTCGACCCGCGCGTGCAGGTTGAATACCTGCGCTGCGATCCAGTCCCGGGCGGCGTCGGCATCGCTCACCCAGCCCGCCTCCACCGCGTACTCCAGACCCGTGGAATAGCTGTAGGCCCCGACCGGAAGAGTCGGGCTGATCAGCTGCCACAGGCGCCGCCGCGCGGTCCGCGGGTCGCCGTGCGGCTGCGCGGCCTCAGTGCGCATGGTGATGATGACGGTGTTCGTGCGCATGTGCGTGCCCGCCCCCGGCATAGGCCCCCGCCTCGGGTTCGAACGGTCGCCGGTCCGTGGTCACGGTCAGGCCGAGGCCGCGGACCATGTCGTCGAGCACATGATCGTGCAGGTAGCGCAGCGCGCCCGATGCCAACTCCAGCGGCACATGCCGGTTGCCGAGATGGTAGCTGGCTCGCATCAGCAGCAGCGGGTCCGACGATCGGACCTCGCTGACTGGCTCCGGAGCCGCCACCACCCGGACCACCGGAGAACCGGGTCCGCACAGGTACTCGCCGTGACGCAGGATCTGGCCGCGTTGCAGCATTACCGCCACCTCGGTCCCATTGTCGAGCACCGCCCGAAAGCGGCTCCGCTGCCGTGTCTCGAACGGCAGGCTGAGCGCTACCTGCGCGGTCCCGGCGGCGGGGGCGCAACATCGGCGATCCAGTCTGAGCATCGCTGTCAGAACAGGAAGTAGCGTTGACCCATCGGGACCTCGGCCGCAGGCTCGCAGGTCAGCAGTTCACCGTCGGCACGCACCGCGTAGGTCTCCGGATCGACTTCCATCTGCGGCATCCAGTCGTTCAGGACCATGTGCTGCTTGCGTACCGAGCGGCAGCCCTTGACCACGACTGGACGGTGGCTCAGCCCGAGCCGTCCGGGCACGCCGGCGGCCAGTGCCGCTCCGGACATGAAGGTCACGGCGGTGCTGCCGACCGCGCCGCCGTAGCTGCCGAACATCGGGCGGTAGTGGACCGGCTGGGGCGTGGGGATCGATGCATTGGGATCGCCCATCGGAGCGGCGACGATCATTCCACCCTTCAGAATCATCGCCGGCTTCACGCCGAAAAATGCCGGGTTCCACAGGCAGAGGTCGGCGAGCTTGCCCGGCTCGATGCTGCCCACCTCGTGCGCAATACCGTGGGTCAGCGCCGGATTGATCGTGTACTTGGCAATGTAGCGGCGCACCCGCAGGTTGTCGGCACCGGGGTCATCGCCGGGAAGCGTCCCGCGCTGAACCTTCATCTTGTGGGCGGTCTGCCAGGTGCGCAGGATCACCTCGCCGACCCGCCCCATGGCCTGGGAGTCGGAGGCGATCATCGAGAACGCGCCGAGGTCGTGCAGGATATCCTCGGCGGCGATGGTCTCGCGCCGAATCCGCGATTCCGCGAAGGCGACGTCCTCGGGGATCGCCGGATCCAGATGGTGGCAGACCATCAGCATGTCGAGGTGCTCGTCCACGGTATTGACGGTGTAGGGCCGCGTGGGATTCGTCGACGAGGGCAGCACGTTCGGCAGGCCGCAGGCCTTGATGATATCCGGCGCATGCCCGCCGCCGGCGCCCTCGGTATGGTAGGTGTGGATGGTGCGGTCCTTCATCGCGGCCAGCGTGTCCTCGACGAATCCCGACTCGTTCAGGGTGTCGGTGTGGATCGCGACCTGCACGTCGTGTTCTTCGGCGACATTCAGGCAATTGTCGATCGCCGCGGGCGTGGTTCCCCAGTCCTCGTGGAGCTTGAAGCCGAGCGCACCGGCCTCGACCTGCTCGCGCAGTGCGTCGGGCAGGCTCGCGTTGCCCTTGGCCAGAAAACCCAGGTTCATCGGAAACGCATCGGCGGCTTCCAGCATGCGGTGGATGTGCCAGACCCCGGGCGTGCAGGTGGTCGCGTTGGTGCCGGTCGCGGGGCCGGTGCCGCCGCCCAGCATCGTGGTGACTCCGCTCGTCAGCGCCTCTTCGATCTGCTGCGGGCAGATGAAATGGATGTGTGCGTCGATGCCGCCGGCGGTGACGATCATGCCCTCGCCGGCGATAGCCTCGGTGCCGGGGCCGATGACAATGTTCACACCGGGCTGGGTATCGGGATTCCCGGCCTTCCCGATCGCCTGGATGCGTCCCGCCTTGATGCCGATGTCCGCCTTTACGATGCCCCAGTGGTCGATGATCAGCGCGTTGGTGATCACGGTGTCCGTGACCTGCGCGCCGAGCCGCTGGCTCTGCCCCATGCCGTCGCGGATCACCTTGCCGCCGCCGAACTTCACCTCGTCGCCATAGATCGTATGGTCCTGCTCGACCCGTACGAACAGTTCGGTATCGGCCAGCCGGACACGGTCACCCACGGTCGGTCCGTACATGTCCGCATAGGCGGCCCGCGAAATCCTGATGCTCATCGTCCCGGCTCCGCGTCGAGCGCGCCCATCACCTGCCCCTGAAAGCCGTAGATCTGGCGCTCGCCGGCATAGGCGACCAGCGCCACCGTGCGCGTCTGGCCCGGCTCGAAGCGCACCGCGGTACCCGCCGGGATGTCCAGCCGGAAGCCGTGCGCGGCGCCACGGTCGAAGTCCAGCGCCGTGTTCACTTCCCGGAAGTGATAGTGCGAACCGACCTGCACCGGACGGTCCCCGGTATTCGTCACCGCCAGCGTGGCCGTCGGCCGCCCTTCGTTCAGCTCGATCTCGCCCTCTTCGAGCAGGTACTCACCTGGAATCATTGCCATCGTCTCCCCTACCGCCAAGATCGTGCCGTCCCGCATGGAGGCCCCAACCGCTTGCACGGGTCAGGCCGCTGGCCGGGTCCGCGGGTGTCGGCAGCAGGGATGCTGCCGTCAAGCCTGCAGGGATGGATTCACGGCGTCCCGCGGACACGGCCAGCGGCCTGAACCGGCCCCCGTACGCTTGCAGGCCCCGATCAGCGAATCGGCTCATGGACCGTGACCAGTTTGGTGCCGTCCGGAAAGGTGGCCTCGACCTGAACCTCGGGGATCATCTCCGGCACGCCTTCCATCACGTCGTGTCGGGTCAGTACCTCGCCCCCGAGCGCCATCAGTTCGGCGACCGTGCGGCCGTCGCGGGCACCCTCGAGGATCGCTGCCGATATCAGCGCGACCGCCTCGGGATAGTTGAGCTTCAGCCCCCGGTCGCGCCGGCGTTCGGCGAGCAGTGCCGCGGTGAACAGCAGCAGCTTGTCTTTTTCCCTCGGACTCAATTCCATGCCGGAACTCCGGTGTTCAGGTGGCCCAGATGCGCGGGGCAGATGCGGGGCGGCCCATCACCAGGGGCCTAAGCAGGAACCATGCCCGGATCATCGCCTCCCAGAGCGCCTCGCCGGAATGTGCGAGCCAGCGGCAGACCAGCAGGCCGCCCTCCTGCGCGTCGGCGATGGTCCCTCTCCGCAGCAGCGTGCAGCCCATCACCGGATCCGGGCGCTCGCCGGCCGCCTGATCGCGCAATGCGTCGAGCATCGCGCTGGTGCCCGGGGCGGCGATCAGTGTCGCCAGATAGTGCCTGCCCTGCAGCCCCCAGGGGGCCTGCAGCAGGGTCTCGCCTCCTTCCAGGCGCAGACGTTCACGGAGAAGGCTGCGTTCCCCAACGTCCCCCTCCAGCGCGAGGTCGCAGGAGCCTCGCTCGAAGTGATCGCCGGAGCCCGGCCGCCCGAGGCCCAGCAGATCCCAGGCGAGCAGCCGTCCGCCCGGCGCAATGTCGAAGCGGCTGTGCAGCGCGGCACGGGCCCCGGCATGGAGGATGTTCAGGGCCGGCAGCCACTCGAGTGCGGCGCCATCGCCGACACGGAAGTGCTGGCGCTGACAAGCCGTGTCGCCGGCCGAGCGGTAGAACTTGCCTGCCGCAGGGGTGGTGAGCAGTGCGTGAGCACCCGCCGCCGTGCTCACGTCGATCTCGATCGTGTCGCCGCCGACCACGCCACCGGGCGGGTGCAGCAGATAGCTGTGGCAGGGATCGCCCTCGGGATGAAATGTGCGCTGCACGCGCAGGGGTCCGTAATGACGCCGGTGCCGCAGCACGGTCCGGCCCGGCCCGGGCACGAATCCCAGCTCCAGGCGTGCTCGCCAGCCGTCACCGCGCTGCCCGCCGGACGGGAATGCGTCGACGGTGGCCGGACTCCGGGGGGTTGTTGCCTGAATCATGCACTGCGCGAAAGCAGAAACCGGGCCACGGTGTCTTCCCCCCCGCAAAGAGCCTGGCAACATCAATTTGGCAAGCCGTTTGCACCGTTATGGTGCGACTCGTCGCACCAATCGGGTGCGTATGGATCACGCCAACTGGGCGCGAACCCGGCTCGCGATCTCTTCCACGGAGAGATGGGTGACCTCGAGCCGGGGTATGCGCTCGCGGTAAAGGAATTCGTCGATCGCGAGACATTCCTGGCGGCACTGCGCGAGGCTCGCATAGCGGCTGCCGGGGCGCCGCGACTCCCGGATGTGGGCGAGGCGCTTCGGCGAGATCACCAGGCCCAGCAGACGCCCGCGCAGACCACGCAGGGTGCTGGGCAGACGGGTCTCGCCGGTCAGGTCCTCGGGTATCAGCGGGTAGTTGGCGGCGAACATGCCATAGTTCATCGCCAGATAGAGGCAGGTCGGCGTCTTGCCCGAGCGCGACACGCCCATCAGGACCACCTCGGCGTGACCGATATCGCCGGTCGCGAGCCCGTCGTCGTGTGCCAGGGTGAAGTTCAACGCCTCGATGCGGCGGTCGTAACGGGCCACGTCACCGATGCCGTGGGCCCGTCCCGAAACGGACTCCGCCTTGCGCCCGAAGACCTCTTCCAGCTGGTCGAGGTGGTCGGAGAAGATGTCCAGCACCGGAACCGGGCAGTCCCTCAGCTGCGCACGCAGGTCGGCGTTGGCAAAGGTGGCGACGACCAGTGCCGGATGCGGACCGCTCCGGATCCGCTCGTAGATGTCCTCCAGGTGTTCCTCGCTGCGCACGAACGGGCGCAGGTGCCAGTCCGGCTGCAGATCCTCGAACTGGGTAAGCAGGGTGCGAGCCAGGGTCTCCGCGGTGATCCCGGTCCCGTCCGAGAGCAGGTAGACCTGGGGTCGCGTCAGTTCAACCACGCCCGAGCTTCTCCGCGATCCGCTCCCAGGTGGGGATCAGGGAATCCGGGTTCAGCGACATGCTCTCGATACCTTCGGCCACCAGCCACTCGGCGAGGTCCATATGGTCCGACGGGCCCTGACCGCAGATGCCGACGTACCGTCCCTTCTGCCGGGCTGCCCGAATCGCCATGGACAGCAGCGCCTTCACCGCGTCGTCGCGTTCGTCGAAGCCGTCCGCGACCAGCGCGGAGTCCCGGTCGAGACCCAGCGTCAGCTGGGTGAGATCGTTCGAGCCGATCGAGAAGCCGTCGAAGAGGTCGAGGAACTGGTCGGCGAGCAGGGCGTTGGAGGGGATCTCGCACATCATCACGACCTTGAGCCCGTTCTCGCCCCGCTTCAGACCTTCCTCCTCGAGCACCGACAGGACGCCGCGGGCCTCGGCCACGGTGCGCACGAACGGCACCATCACCCAGACGTTGTCGAGCCCCATGTCCTCGCGCACGCGCTTGAGAGCACGACATTCCAGCGAGAAGGCGGGCCGGAACGAATCCGCCAGGTAACGCGACGCGCCGCGGAAGCCGAGCATCGGGTTCTCCTCCTCCGGCTCGTAGGCGCGCCCGCCGAGCAGGTGCGCGTATTCGTTGCTCTTGAAGTCGGACAACCGGACGATCACCGGTTCCGGCGCAAAAGCCGCGGCCAGCGTGCCGATGCCCTCGCTCAGCCTGCGCACGAAGAATTCCACCGGGCTGTCGAAGCCGGCGATCCGCGTGGCGATCTCGTTCTTCACTTCAAACGGCACGTTCGGATAGTCGAGCAGCGCCAGCGGGTGAATCCCGATGTGGCTGTTGATGATGAACTCCAGCCGCGCGAGCCCGATCCCCGCATGGGGCAGTCGGGAGAAGGTGTAGGCGCGTCCCGGATTGGCGACGTTCAGCATCAGCTTGACCGGAAGCGGCGGCAGGTCATGGGCGCCGGTGCGTTGCACTTCGAACGGGATCCTGCTCTCGTAGACGTGGCCGTCGTCGCCCTCCGCGCAGGACACGGTCGCGTCCATGCCGTCGCTCAGCACCTCGGTGGCATTGCCACAGCCAACCACCGCCGGGATGCCCATCTCGCGCGCGATGATGGCCGCGTGACAGGTCCGGCCGCCGCGGTCGGTCACGATGGCCGAGGCCCGTTTCATGATCGGTTCCCAGTCCGGGTCGGTCATGTCGGCGACTAGGATGTCGCCTTTCTCCACGGTGTGCATCGCGTCCGGCGAATCCACCACGCGGACAACACCCGAACCGATGCGCCCGCCGATCGCGCGGCCCGTGGCCAGCGGTGTCCTGTCGTGGGCGGCGAGGCGATAGGTCTCGCTGACCCCGACCTCGGCCCGGCTCTCCACCGTCTCCGGCCGGGCCTGCACGATCATCAGTTCGCCGGTTTCGCCATCCTCCGCCCACTCGATGTCCATCGGGCGCCCGTAGTGATCCTCGATGGCCACTGCGTAACGGCCGAGCGTATGCACCTGCTCGTCGCTGAGGCAGAAACGCGACCGAAGTTCGTCCGGCGTGTCCTCGATGCGGGTTCCGCCGCCATCGGTCAGCACCATTCGCATTGCCTTGCTGCCGAGGGTGCGCCCGATGATCGCGTGCTTGCCCGCGCGCAGGCCGGGTTTGTAGACCTGATACTCGTCCGGGTTCACGGCACCCTGCACGACGGTCTCGCCGAGACCCCATGCGCCGGTGATGAAGACCGCATCACGGAATCCGGTCTCGGTGTCCAGGGTGAAGATCACGCCGCTGCAGCCGACGTCGGAGCGCACCATGCGCTGCACGCCCGCAGACAGCGCGACTTCGTCGTGGGCAAATCCATTGTGCTCGCGGTAGGCGATTGCGCGGTCGTTGTAGAGGCTGGCAAAGACCTGGCGCACCGCGGTCAGCACCTCCTCGATGCCGCGCACGTTCAGGAAGGTCTCCTGCTGGCCGGCGAAAGAGGCCTCCGGGAGGTCCTCCGCCGTCGCCGAGGATCGCACGGCGACCGGTGCGTCCTGGCCGAGCGTTGCGTAGTGCTCGCGCACCATCATCTCGAGTTCTTCCGGCAACGCGGCCTCCTCGATCCAGGCCCGCACCTCGCGACCGGCGGTCTGCAGGGCCTGGATGTCGTCGATATCCAGCCCGTCCAGACGGGCCTTGATCCGCTGATCCAGACCGTTCTGCGCAAGATGGGCGCGAAAGGCGTCCGCCGTGGTCGCAAAACCGCCGGGCACCTGGACACCGGCCTCGGCGAGGTTACCCAGGAGCTCGCCCAGCGACGCGTTCTTGCCACCCACCTGGGCCACATCGTTCATCGTGAGTGCGGCCAGATCGATTACCCAACTCATTGCCTTCTCCTCAGCGGACGGTTTCTGCGAATTCCTGCTCCGTGGCCAGCCTTTCGTTCCCGTCGGTGAACGCGGCCTGATCCTCGGTCAGCTGCACATAGGCCTTGAACCTCGAGCTGATGCTTTCGAGGTACCCGACCGGCTCGCTGCCACGGACATAGCCGTGACGCGCCTGCGAATAATACGGGCGTTGCGACAGAAGCAGCATCGCATTCTCGACGTTGTCGAACCAGCGGTCGGGATCCCAGCCCTTCTGCTCGGCCAGCCGGCGCGCGTCCAGCAGGTGCCCGAGACCCGCATTGTATGCGGCCAGCGTAAACCAGATCCGGTCCGCAACGGGCAGGTCCTCGGGCAGCTGCCGCCGGACCCAGTCAAGGTAGAGAACGCCGCCTCGAACGCTCTCGGCCGGATCGTCGAGATTCTGCACACCGACCTGTTGCGCCGTGCGTGGCATCAGCTGCATCAGGCCCGCCGCCCCCATTGGGGAACGCGCCGCGGGGTCGAAGCGGCTCTCCTGGTACATCTGTGCGACGATCAGCCGCCAGTCGAAACCGTGACGCTCGGCATAACGCCGGACCAGGTCGTCCCAGGGCGAGAGCTGCCCGGCCCCGTGAATCCGCTCGTCGAGTTGCCGCCGAATCCGGCGTTCGTCCTCGAAATAGCGGCGATAGAGGATGTTGTAGAAAGCGCTTCGGTGTTCCTTGCGGAAGAACTCGTTCAGCGCCTCGAGGAGCTCGGTATCGGTCGAACGCACGGCCCAGCCATGCGGCACCGGCGAGCCCGCCTCGAACTGCCTCTGCAGGTCGTCGCGGCGCGCCATCTCCATCGACAAGAGGTGCCCTTCGACCACCGCGTGGTCGAACTCGCCCGCGACCAGGCGGTTGACCAGGTCCTCGATGTCGCCGCCAAGGCCCGGCAGTG
>PWRV01000098.1 GCA_003563455.1 Thioalkalivibrio sp. | reverse complement strand
CACGGAAATCACGGAAATCACGGAAATCACGGAAAACGAACAAGGATTCCATTCGCTTTCCGCGTTCGTCCGTGCTTTCCGTGGCTCGACTTTTCATCTTTGAGGGTGGCCCGCCGCAGCCTTGACCCTTAGTTCAGACGGCCGTGACAGTGCTTGAACTTCTTCCCGGAGCCGCACCAGCAAGGATCGTTCCGGCCCAGCTTCGGTCCCTCGCGGCGGAAGGGCTGCGCCGCGTCGGGGGCCTCCGCGCGTTCCTCTCGCGCCCGCAGCGGACTGCCCGGATCCTCGTGCTTGAACTGGATGCCCTCCGGCGCACGCGCGAAGCGGCGACCGAATTCCTCCGCCGCACTCTCGGAGCGCAGTTGCAGTCGCAGCAGCATCTTGATCACGTCGTGCTTGATGCGTTCGAGCAGGGCCTCGAACATCGCGAAGGCCTCGCGCTTGTACTCCTGCTTCGGGTTGCGCTGCGCGTAGCCGCGCAGGCCGATACCCTGGCGCAAGTAGTCCATCGCGGCGAGGTGCTCCTTCCACTGGCTGTCAAGCACCTGCAGCATCACGTCACGCTGCAGCCGCTTCATCAGGTCGTCGCCCATCGCGGTGCGCTTTTCCTCGATCACCGCCCGCGCCTTGTCGACGATGCGCTCGCGCAGCGGTTCCTCGTGGAGGTCCTTCTCGTTGTCCAGCCATTCCTGCACCGGCAGTTCGAGCCCGAACTCGGAGGCCAGGTAGCTGCTGAGACCCGGGACGTCCCATTCGTCCTCGACGCTGCCCGGCGGGATGTACTGGCTGATCGCTCCGTTGACCACGTCCAGCAACAGCGCGTCGATGGTGTCGGAGATGTCATCGGCGGTCAGCAGTTCCGCGCGCTGCTCGTAGATCACCCGGCGCTGGTCGTTGGCGACGTCGTCGTATTCGAGCAGCTGCTTGCGGATGTCGAAGTTGTGGGCCTCGACCTTGCGCTGGGCGTTCTCGATCGCGCGGCTCACCCACGCGTTCTCAATGGCCTCGCCCTGCTCCATGCCCAGACGCTGCATCAGCCCGCGGACCCGTTCCGACGCGAAGATGCGCATCAGGCTGTCTTCGAGTGACAGGAAGAAGCGGCTCGAGCCGGGGTCGCCCTGGCGTCCCGAGCGCCCGCGCAGCTGATTGTCGATCCGGCGGGATTCGTGACGCTCGGAACCGATGATGTGCAGCCCGCCGGCCTCGAGCACCGCGTCGTGGCGCTTCTGCCACTCGGTCTTGACGCGCTCGACCTCGGCGGCGTCCGCATTGTCGCCCAGCGCTTCGAGTTCCGCATCCATGCTGCCACCCAGCACGATGTCGGTACCGCGGCCGGCCATGTTCGTCGCAATGGTCACCGCGCCGGGCTGGCCAGCCTGAGCGATGATATGGGCCTCGCGCTCGTGCTGCTTTGCGTTCAGCACTTCAAAGTGGATGCCCCTCTTCTTCAGTGCCCCGGCCAGGCGCTCCGAGGCCTCCACCGACGCCGTACCCACCAGTACGGGCTGCTGGCGCTCCACGCACCAGTTGATCTCCTTGCCGATCGCCTCGAACTTCTCGTCCTGCGTCAGGTAGACGAGGTCCTGCATGTCGTTGCGGTTCAGGGGCCTGTTGCCCGGAACCACCACGACCTCGAGGGCGTAGATCGTCTGGAATTCGTACGCCTCGGTGTCTGCGGTACCAGTCATCCCCGCGAGCTTGTCGTAGAGCCGGAAATAGTTCTGGAAGGTGATCGACGCCAGGGGCTGGTTCTCCTGCTGGATCGGCACGCCCTCCTTGGCTTCGATCGCCTGGTGCAGGCCCTCCGACCAGCGCCGTCCCGGCATGATGCGGCCGGGGAACTCGTCGATGATGTTGACCTTCCCGTCCCGCACCAGGTACTGGACGTCGCGCTTGAACAGCGCGTGGGCCCTCAGCGCCGCGTTCAGGTGATGCAGCACCGGGATACTGGCCGCGTCGTAGAGCGTCTGGTGCTCTTCCAGAAGTTCGTGCTCGTGCAGCAGCTCCTCGACGCGCTCCTGGCCTTCCTCACTGAGGAAGACCTGCTTGGCCTTCTCGTCGATGTAGTAGTCGCCCTCGGACTCCTCGTCCTCCTGCGGCTTCAGCTGCGGCACGATCTTGTTCATGCGCGTGTACATCTCCGAGCTGTCACCGCTTGGCCCGGAGATGATCAGCGGCGTGCGCGCCTCGTCGATCAGGATCGAGTCCACCTCGTCCACGATCGCGTAGTTGAGCTTGCGCTGCACCCGGTCCTCGGCCCGGAAGGCCATGTTGTCGCGCAGGTAGTCGAAGCCGAACTCGTTGTTCGTGCCGTAGGTAATGTCGGCGGCATAGACCTCGCTCCGGGTGGCCGGGCGCAGGCGCGGGTAACCCTCGCCCTCCGGGTGGTAATCCGGGTCGTAGAGGTAGGAAGACGAGTCCGCGCCGAGACCACCGGAACTGTTGATCACGCCCACCGAGAGGCCAAGCGCGTGGTACAGACGACCCATCCAGACGGCGTCGCGGCGCGCGAGGTAGTCGTT
>PWRV01000027.1 GCA_003563455.1 Thioalkalivibrio sp. | reverse complement strand
TCGTGCTCGCGCAGGAGTTCTTCCAGGGCGGACTCGTCCAGCACAGGCACGCCGAGCTTTTCGGCCTTTGCGAGCTTGGAGCCGGGGTTCTCGCCGGCGATCACGGCGGTGGTGCTGCCCGACACGCTGCCGGTGACCTTCGCGCCCAGGGCCTGCAGTCGCTGGCTTGCCTCCTCGCGGGTCATCGCCTCCAGGCTCCCGGTCAGCACGTAGGTCCGGCCCGCGAGCGGCTGCGGACGCTCGGCGGCGGGGCGGGTCTCGGGCCAGTGCACGCCCGCGCGGCGCAGGGCCTCGATGACCTCGCGGTTGTGTGCCTCCGCGAAGAAGCTGGCGATGTGCCGCGCAACAACCGGTCCCACGTCCCGGATGCCCTCCAGTTTCTCCACTGACGCCTGCATCAGCGGTTCCAGACTGCCGAAGTGCTCGGCCAGCGCCCGCGCGGTGACCTCGCCGACCTCGCGGATACCGAGGGCGAAAATGAAGCGCGGCAGCGTTGTCTCGCGGGCATGCTCCAGCGCCGCCTCGAGATTCCGGGCCGATTTCGCGCCGATGCGATCGAAACCCTCGAGCCGTTCCGCGTCCAGATCGAAGAGCTCCGCCGGTGTGCTCACGGTGCCGGTCGCGACGAGCTGCTCGATCAGCCGGTCACCGAAGCCCTCGATGTCCATCGCCTTGCGCGACACGAAATGCCGCAGCGACTCGCGCCGTTGCGCCGGGCAGACGAGCCCGCCGGTGCAACGCGCGACCGCCTTCCCCTCCTCCTGCTCGACGTGGGAGCCGCACTCGGGGCAGGCCTCGGGCAACCGCACCGGTTGCGTGTCCGGCTCGCGCTCGCCGCCGGTCCGGCCGACCACCTCCGGGATCACGTCCCCGGCCCGACGCACCACGACTCGATCGCCGATGCGGATGTCCTTGCGCGCGACCTCGTCCATGTTGTGCAGCGTCGCGTTGCTCACCATCACCCCGCCGACCAGCACCGGTTCCAGTCGCGCCACCGGCGTCAGCGCGCCGGTACGCCCGACCTGGAAGTCCACCGCCAGCAGCCGCGTGGTGCGCTCCTCGGCGGGAAACTTGTGCGCAAGCGCCCAGCGCGGCGCCCGGGCGACGTAGCCCAGACGCTGCTGGTCGGCGCGCCGATCCACCTTGAAGACGACGCCATCGATGTCGTAGGGCAGCTCGGCACGGCGGGCGGCCATCTGCCGGTAATAGTCCAGCGCGCCCTGAACCGCGGTTACCCGGTCGCGCTCCGGACAGACCGGGATGCCGATGGCCTCGAACCAGTCAAGCACCCCGCTCTGGGTGTCCGGAAGCTCGAAGTCTTCGGGGACCCAGCCCGGACCGTAGGCAAAGAAGCTCAGCGGCCGGCGGGCGGTCACCGCCGGATCGAGCTGGCGCAGGCTGCCGGCCGCCGCATTGCGGGGGTTCATGAAGCCGCGCTCCCCGGCCGCGTAGAGCCGCGCGTTCAGCCGCTCGAAGTCGGGCCGGCGCATGAAGACCTCCCCGCGCACCTCGAACGCCGACGGCCACCCGGAACCCTCCAGCGACAGCGGGATCGCGCGCACGGTGCGCACGTTGCCGGTCACGTCCTCGCCGGTCTCGCCATCGCCGCGCGTGGCCGCCTGCACCAGCCGCCCGTCGCGGTAGAGCAGGCTGATCGCAAGCCCGTCGAGCTTCGGCTCGGCCGTGTAGTCGATACCCGGATCATCGTCACGGGCGAGCCGCTCGCGGACCCGGCGATCGAAGGCGAGCAGCTCGTCCTCGGTAAAGCCGTTGTTCAGCGAGAGCATCGGCAACCGGTGGCGTACCGGCGCGAAGCTGGCCGCCGGCGCGCCCCCGACGCGCTGGGTCGGCGACTCCGGCACGACCAGTTCCGGGTGTTCCGCCTCGATCCGCTGCAGTTCCGCCAGCAGGTCGTCGTATTCGGCGTCGCTGATTTCGGGATCGTCCAGCACGTAGTAGCGGCGGTCGTGGTGGGCAATCCGTTCGCGCAGCTCGGCGGCCCGGCGGGCCGCCTCCGCCGCGCGATCCCGCGGGGTCACTTCGCGGCCTTTCTGCGCAACAGGTCGGGGCGGTGGCGCAGCAGCCACTGATTCATGTCCTCGCGCATGTGGGCGAGGGTCTGATTGGTCGCGGTGGACTGCTGTGCGTCGAGCACCCGCCCGCCCAGGTCGCGCGCCAGCACGTGTGCCGTCTCCAGGAAGACCTCGAAGGCGCGCTGCGGACGGTCACAGGCATGCAGCTGCAGGAACAGCGTGACGCCGGGCGTCATCATGTCGGCGAGATCGTCATCGCCGAGCGTGCCCGGAGCGACCATGTTCGCGGCGCTGAACAGCGGATCGCCGTCCGGCGGGTCGCCCTCTTCCCGGTAATGGTAGATCGACATCGCGCCGAGCCGCAGCCCGGCGCGGCGCAGCGCCGCTCCCAGCGCGACCCCGGTGAACGGCCGGTGGCGCGGCGCCACCACGTGCAGCACCAGGATCTTTTCGGCGTGCGCTTCGGGCGACAGGGGATTGCGCCCCACCAC
>PWRV01000158.1 GCA_003563455.1 Thioalkalivibrio sp. | reverse complement strand
GCCATCGACGCCGCCTGTCCGATCTCCAAGGAGCCGGACTTCAAGAAATGTGCGGTCAAGGTCGTCAAGGCCTGAGGGCTGAGGACCGCCGGGGCGAGTCATGGCGACAGGAGCAGGCAAGGGGCGGCGGGCGTTCCTGATCCGGCTGGCTCAGGGCGCGAGTCTCGCGGCCGCGGCCGGCCTGGTCTGGACCTACGTGCTGCGCAACCAGGCCCGGGCGACCCCGTTCGCCCTGCGGCCTCCGGGTGCCCGCGACGAGGACGAATTCAACGCGCTGTGCATCAAGTGCGGCCAGTGCGTGAATGCCTGTCCCTACGACACCCTGCGTCTGGCCACGGCCTGGGAGCCCCGCCCCATCGGTTCGCCGTATTTTCTGCCGCGGGAAAACCCCTGCCTGATGTGCCCGGACATTCCTTGTCGGGAGGCCTGCCCCACCGGGGCCCTGGGCCGGGAGATGGAGCGCATCGAGGATGCCCGCATGGGGCTGGCGGTGATCGATACCGAGAACTGCCTGTCCTGGCAGGGATTGCGCTGCGAGGTCTGCTACCTGGCCTGCCCGGTCAGGGGCAAGGCCATCTCCACCGAGCGGAGGCTCGCGCCGGATGGCGGTTACGTCCAGATGGTGCCATGGGTGCACTCGGAGCACTGCACCGGCTGCGGTGTCTGCGAGAACCGCTGCCCCACCGAGGAGGCGTCGATCCGCGTGGTTGAAGCGCGTCTGGTGCAGGGCAGGATGGGTGCTCATTACCGGCTCCGTGGCGCGGAGCCCGGGGGGGTGATGGTCTTCGATCCGCCGGCGTCACCGGACGCGGGTCGCCCGTCGACCGAGCCGACGGTCCCCGGACTGGATGCCCTGAACCTCGGTGATCTGCCGTGAATCACGGCCAGGAAGCGCAGCGCACCTGGAACGGGCGGACGGTCCGCCTGTACCATCTGCCCAACACCCTGTCGGGGAAGCTTTGGGCCTGGCGCTACCTGATCCTGCGCCGGGTGACGCAGTTTTCGGTGCTGCTGCTGTTCTTTGCCACCGCGCACTGGGCCTGGGTCGTGGCGGGCCAGCCGCTGATTTCCGGCAATCTGAGCGCATCCAGTCTTCTGGGTGTGATCCCTCTGGCTGATCCCTTTGCAGTGCTGCAGATCCTGTTCAGCCGCCACCTGCTCGCAACCGAAGTGCTCATTGGTGCCGCGATCGTGCTGGTCTCCTACGCCCTGGTCGGTGGTCGCGTCTTCTGTTCCTGGGTCTGCCCGGTCAACCCGGTGACCGATCTGGCCGGATGGCTGCGCAACCGCTTCGACCTCGCCAATGCCCTGCACCTGAATCGGAACCTCCGCTATTACATGGTGGCCCTCGTGCTCGTGCTGTCCCTGGTCGCCGGACTGGCAGCGTTCGAGTGGGTGAGCCCGATCGCGATGTTGCATCGCGAGATCATCTTCGGGATCGGTATGGGGCTGATCGGGGTCGCAGGCATCTTCCTGTTCGACCTGATGGTGGTGCGCCACGGCTGGTGCGGCCACCTCTGCCCGCTCGGGGCGTTCTATGCCCTGGTGGGAAAGGCTGCCCAGGTCCGCATCCGCTTCGATGAGACGACCTGCACCCGTTGCGGCGAGTGCATCCGGGTCTGCCCCGAACCGCAGGTATTGAACCTGAATCAGGCGGCACGGCTGGGCAGGGTGGCGTCGGGCGAATGCACCAACTGCGGACGCTGCGTGCCCATCTGCCCGGAAGACAGTCTCAGTTTCGACCTGCGGCCCCTGATCAACAGGCACAACCAACGTTCTGCTGAAACCTCGGCAAGGAGGATATGATGAAATCGCGCACCCTTATGGGAATTGCATTCGTAGGCCTGATCGGCTTCGGCCCAATCCAGGCGGGCGACGAGGGCCTCGATCCGGACCAATGGGGGTTGAGTCCCACCAGTGTCTTCGATGTTCCGACGCCCGAGGCCTTCGGCTATCCCGACACCCGCCCGGGATCGTCCGAGCCCCTGCCGCGTGGCTTCCCCGGGGCCCCGCCGATGGTGCCGCACGATGTCGACCGCTACCTGCCCATCACCATGGACAGGAATCGGTGTCTGACCTGTCACGACGATTTCGAGCTGATTGGCAAGGCCGAGGCGGAGGATCCGACGCCGATGCCGAAGTCGCACTATGCCGAGACCAACGGCCGGTTCACGCCCAGCGGGCACAATCACGTCTGTACCCATTGTCACGTCCCGCAGGCGGACGTGCCGCCGCTGATGGGGTCTACCTTTTGATCGGTGAGGCTCGCACCTGTGGTGCGGGCCTCACGTCTGCAACGCTTGCGCGCAATTCGTGAGGCATGGCGGGTTTCGGGAAGATGTGTTCGATCGCGCCAAGGGGAACTGCTACCGCTGCGCGCAGCTCTCGACGAAGCGAAGTAGGAGTTGCATGCCGTAGGGCCAGGGTCCGGTCATCATCAGCAGGACGAAGCCATTGACCAGAAGTGCCGGGATGATCAGCCGTTTGCGCTGCCCGAGGCGGTCGAAAAGGGCCCCGCCACCGCTTCCTTGCGGGTGACGG
>PWRV01000053.1 GCA_003563455.1 Thioalkalivibrio sp. | reverse complement strand
AGCGGCGCGACTACGAGTCGCTGAAGGCGCAGCCCCTGGGCAGACCCTACGTCCACCTCGACTGGGACTGCGAGCAGGCCCCGATCTTGCGCCTACATCGGGCTGGCGGGATGCATCCCGATCTCGAGGCACTGCTGGACGTCCATTTCGATGCGGGAGGCGCCTTCCGGCGTCGGATTCCCGACGATTTTCTGCGTTTTTCCGAGACGGTCCGCGAGCGTGAGGATCTTGACCTCGGCGACGATGCACTGACCCATGCCCGCCGGTTGGCCGAAGATGCATCCCGGGCGTCGCACGCCGCCGACATCCGGGAACGCATCGACGCGGCCGGTGGGCAACTGGCCGGCATCCGGGCGCTGCTGCATCCTTATCAGGTGGAGGGTGTGGCGTTCCTGTCTGGCCGCGGGCGTGCGCTGCTCGCCGACGACATGGGCCTGGGAAAAACGCTTCAGGCGATCGCCGCCGCCTACTGGATGCGCCAGCACGACAGTGTGGAGCGGGTGCTGGTGGTCTGCCCGGCCTCGCTGAAACTGCAATGGGCGCGCGAGATCGCGAAGTTCACCGGCCTCGAGGCGCAGGTGGTGCAGGGTCCGGTGGAGACGCGCGGCGCGCAGTACCGTTACCCGAGCCCCTTTCATGTGGTGAATTACGAGCTGGTGGTGCGCGACCTGCCGATAATCAATGAGACGCTCCGGCCGGACCTGCTGATCCTGGACGAGGCGCAGCGCATCAAGAACTGGCGCACGAAGATCGCGAGTGCGGTCAAGCGGGTCGCCTCGCGCTACGCCTTCGTGCTCACGGGAACACCGCTGGAGAACCGGCTCGAAGATCTGTACAGCCTGATGCAGGTCATCGACCCACGCGTGCTGGGCCCGCTGTGGCGCTATCTGGTGGATTTCCACGTAACCGACGATCGTGGAAAGATCCTGGGCTATCGCAACCTCTCGGAGTTGCGCCGGCGGCTGCGCCCGGTGATGCTGCGCCGCGATCGTTCGCTGGTGCGCGACCAGTTGCCGGAGCGGATCGTGCAGCGCATCGACGTGCCGCTGTCGAGCGTTCAGGAGGGGATTCACGACGCAGCGCTTAAGGCGGCCGGCCAACTCGCGCAGATCATGCGCCGCCGCCCGCTGACACCCTCGGAGCAGAACCGGATGCTGGCGGCGCTGCAACAGGCGCGCATGGCCTGCGATGCGGCCGGACTCGTCGACAAGGAAACCGAGGAATCGCCGAAACTGGATGAACTCGAGACCCTGCTGGATGAGCTTTGCCGGTCGGCCGGTCTCAAGGCTGTGGTCTTCTCGCAGTGGGAACGGATGACGGAGATGGCCGAGCAGCGTGTCCGCCGGCTGGGGCTCGGGGCAGTACGCCTGCATGGCGGAGTGCCCACTCAGAAGCGCGGCGAGCTGATGGACCGGTTTCGCGAGGACGACGGGGTGCAGGTGTTTCTGTCCACCGATGCCGGTGGAGTGGGGCTGAACCTGCAGAATGCCGCGGTGCTGGTCAATCTCGACGTTCCCTGGAATCCCGCAGTGCTGGACCAGCGCATCGCTCGCGTCCACCGCCTCGGGCAGAGGCAGAAGGTTCAGGCAATCCTGCTGGTCGCGGCAGGCTCGTACGAAGAGCGGGTACTCGCGCTGGTCGAGGGCAAGCGTCACCTGTTCGACAACGTGGTGGATCCTCAGGCGACCGAGGAGGTGGTCAGCGTCTCGAAGCGGCTGGCGGAGATTCTGGCCGCCGATCTTGTGTCCATCGACGCGGGGGGAAGGGAAACCGTGGCGACGGGCGAGGCGCCGGTAGCTGAGCCCGACACCGACACAACCGTCGGGCCACCTGAAGCAGCGGCGTCGGAAATCGAGCCGTTCGCCGAGGTCGATGGGGTGACCAGCGATGCCGGCGCTTCGGCTCCGGAGGCCGAACCGGAACAGGAATCCACCCTGGCTGGTCAAGTGGACCGTGATGCTTTGGTGCGCGACTGCATCGTCGCTGCACAGCGCCAGTTCGGGGCACGGATCGAGCGGATCCTGGGACAGCGCGGCCAGGCAGGCGGTCAGATTCAGCCGGGCCTTGTGCTCGTGCTAGACCGCGTCGACGAGGACGACGACCGCACGATGCAAAGCCTCAGCGGGGACATGTCGGTCGCGCTGATCGACCGACGCACACTGGCCAGTCTGCACCGTCTGGGGGCCGCATCGCCGCTTGCCGGCGTCGAGCCCAGTTTCGGGAACACGTACAGTTCCAGCCGCCGCAGGGTCCGCTCCGCCTGCTTTGGAACGACCTCGTGCCGATAGAGGTTCTCGTGCCATTCCCTTGCCACCGTTTCCAGCGATCGTTCGGAACTGGTGGCGGCAGAGCGCTTCTGCGCCCGCCGCCGCGCCGCGGGGTCGACGCCGTCGCGGATCTGTTCGAGGTAGCGGTCCCTCTGGCGGCGCGCGTCAGCGATCCCGACGATCGGATATTGTCCAAGGGTCAACAGCTTGGACTTGTCGGCAAACTTGTAACGCAGACGCCAGTATTTCGAGCCCGTCGTGCGCACCTCGAGAAACAACGCCCGCTGGTCGT
>PWRV01000331.1 GCA_003563455.1 Thioalkalivibrio sp. | reverse complement strand
TGGTGGGTCGTGTTGGGCTCGAACCAACGACCATCGGATTAAAAGTCCGGTGCTCTACCAACTGAGCTAACGACCCGCCGGAACGCCCGTTAGTCTACGGGCTGTCCCGGAAAACGCAAGCTTGCCGGCACGCGCGCACGGTTCATTCGGTCCCGGGCTGGTAGCGCGTGGGGTCGGCAAACCCGGCGGCCTCGAATCCGGCGCGCCGGATCCGGCAGCTGTCGCAGACACCGCAGGCGCGTCCCTGCGCGTCCGCCTGGTAGCAACTGACGGTCAGCGCATAGTCGAGCCCGTGCGCGACCCCGAGGCGGATGATCTCGGCCTTGGTGAGCGCAATCAGCGGGGCATGGACGCGGAAGCGGTCCCCTTCGATACCTGCGCGCGTCGCAAGGTTCGCCAGCGCCTCGAAGGCCTCGATGAACGCCGGGCGGCAGTCGGGGTACCCGGAATAGTCCACGGCGTTTGCACCGATGAAAATCCGGCGGATATCCAGCGACTCCGCAAGACCCAGTGCGAGCGACAGCAACGTGGTGTTCCGCGCCGGCACATAGGTCACCGGGATCCCTTCGGTGGGCGTCTCCGGCACCGCGATCGCGGAATCGGTCAGCGCAGAACCGCCGATGGCGCTCAAATCGACCGAAACCACCCGGTGGCTCGCCACACCGACGGACTCCGCGACGCGGCGCGCCGCGTCCAGCTCGGCACGGTGGCGCTGGCCATAGTCGACGCTCAGGGCGTGACAGACATGGCCCTCGGCGTGTGCCAGCGCCAGGCAGGTCGCCGAGTCGAGACCGCCGGAGAGCAGGACCACCGCTCCCTCGTTGGCCCCCGGGCTGCTCGCCACGGTGCCATTGGCGCGCTGATCAGCGTCCAGGGACATCGCCCCACAGCAGCTTGTGAAGCTGCACCTGGAAGCGTACCGGTGCGCGGGCCTCGACGATCCAGTCCGCGAGCACCGCGGGTTCGAGTTCCCCGTGGACCGGAGAGAACAGTACCTCCACGCCGGCGGGGAGCGCATGCCCGCGCAGCCAGTCAAGCGCCCAGTCGAAGTCGTCCCGGCCGGCCAGCACGAACTTGAGCTGATCGCCCGGCTTCAACTGCGCGAGATTGCCGGAACGGTTCCGCGTGGTCTCGCCGGAACCGGGCGCCTTCAGGTCCATCACAATGGTCACTCGCGGGTCCACGACGTCGATGGCGAGCGCGCCGCTGGTCTCCAGGGACACCACGAGGCCGCGGTCGCAGAGAGACCGCAGCAGCGGCAGGCAGCCGGGCTGCGCGAGCGGCTCGCCGCCGGTGACGCAGACGTGGCGGACGCCAAAGTCCGCCACCGTCTGCACCACGGCGTCCACGCCCATCGCCTCACCGCCGCTGAAGCTGTACTCCGTGTCGCACCAGCGGCAGCGCAGCGGGCATCCGGTGAGCCGCACGAAGACCGTCGGCCACCCGACCTGGGCGGCCTCTCCCTGCAGGGAGAGAAAGATCTCCGTCACCCGTATCCGAGCCGTTTCCTGTGCCGTCGACGCCGCGCGGGCGCCGTTCAACGCCGCCGTCACTGCCCGTCCAGACGCCGCAGGCGGTCCTGTGCCAGTCGCGACAGCGCTGTGCCGGGATGGTCCTCCAGCACCTGCTCCAGCGCTGCACGCGCGTCTTCGCTGTTGTCCAGCTCGAAGTGCGAATAGCCGATCTTCAACAGCGCATCGGCCGCCTTGTCGCTGTCGGGGAAACGCTTGCGGACCGTCTCGAAGTCGAGCAACGCAGCCTCGTAGTCGCCACTCGCATACTTCGCCTCCGCCAGCCAGTAGAGTGCATTCGCAGCGTATACACCGTCCGGATAGCGCTCCATGAAACGCTCGAGCTGGCCGATCGCGGCCTCGTAGTCCCCGCTCATCAACTGGTCGAAGGCAGCCTCGTAAAATTCCTGTTCGTCCGCGTCGGGCAGTGGCTCGTCAACGGGAAGCACGTCCGGCATCGGTGGCCGCTCGGCGGCCAGGTCACCTTCGACCAGACCGAGGCGTTCGTCGATGTTACGGAACTGGTCCCGCTGGCGGGCTCGGACACTGCGCAGCTCGTTCTCCAGCTGTTCCACCTGCCCGCGCAGCTGGCGGACCTCCGACTGCAGATCGTCGACATTGCGCAGCATGTCCGTCAGCACGCCGGAGTCGAGCAGGCGTTCGACGCGGTCCACTCGCATCTCCAGCATCTCCACCTGGTGCCGGGTGGCCACCGGGGAGTCCGCCTGCGCCCAGAGTGCGGGCACCGGGAGCAGGAGGCCGATGCCGACCAGCAGCACAGTCATCTGGCGGGACCGCGCCCCGGGGCGAAGTCGTTGCAGGAACGGCATCATCGCAAGGAGCCGACGCGGCAGACCGGGCAGGCGCAAACGCTGTGGCCCGGCGAGACCGCCGTCAGCGCCGGACCTCGTAGACCAGTTCAACACGCCGGTTGCGGGCCCATGCTTCCTCGGTCTGGGTGAAGGCCACCGGCATCTCCTCGCCATAACTGATCACCTCCAGCTGCGTGTCGCGCGCCCCGTTGAGATTCATGATCCGACGCACCGACTGGGCCCGGCGCTCGCCCAGCGCCAGATTGTACTCGCGGGTTCCGCGCTCGTCGGTATGCCCCTCCAGACGCAGGCGTGCGTCGGGATTCCGGGACAGGTAGCGCGCGTGCGCTTCGAGCATCGGGATAAACTCCGAACGGACCGCGTCGCGGTCGAAATCAAAATAGACGAGGCGTTCCGCGAGCAGGCTGTCCGGATCGTCCAGCGGATCCACGCTCAGGTCACGATCGACCCCGAGGCCCCGGGCTTCGGCCTCCCTCCGGGCGCGTTCCGCCGCCTCGGCCTCGGCCTCGGCCTCGGCCGCAGCAACCTCGGCGGCCTGCCGCTCGGCCTCGGAAACGTCACGCGTAGGCTGGGCACAGGCTGCCAGCAGGCCGATCAGCACGAAGATCAAACCCCAACGGAGCATTGCATTCATTCGATGGTTCCTCACAAGGCATTCAGGTTGTAGAACGAGAAGATCACAGCGGTGACCAGGCGGGTTCCCGGACCTCTCCGGTACGCGCCGCCAGACGCTGGTGCACTCTGCCGTCGCGGCTGACCGAGCCCAGTATTCCCCGGCCACGTTCAGTGGTCGAGTAAAGGACCATGCTGCCATTGGGCGCGAAGCTTGGGGACTTGTCGAGAGGACCCCGCGTCAGCAGCGTCCCCTGGCGGGTTTCCAGATCGAGCCGGGCAATCCGCAGTCCGCCGTCGCCACCTCGCACGTAGACCAGCGACTTGCCGTCCGGGGAAACCTGCGCCGCTCCCGCAGAGGAGCCCTCGAAGGTCAGGCGGCGCGCCGTTCCGCCGGGCAGGCGCATCTCGTAGATCTGCGGCGAGCCGGCCCGGTCGGAGGTGAAGTAGAGGGTTTCGCCGTCCGCGGACCACGCCGGCTCCGTGTCGATCGCGTTGGACCGCGTCACCTGCGTCAGCGCACCGGTGTCGATGTCCATGATGTAGATGTTGGGCGTGCCATCGCGCGAGAGGCTCATCGCGAGCCGTCTCCCGTCCGGCGACCAGGCCGGCGCGCTGTTGATGCCGGGGTAACTCGCGAGACGGTCGCGCGCCCCGGTCTCCACATTGTGCCGAAAGACTTCGGAGCGGCGGTTTTCGAAGGACACGTAGACCAGATACCGCCCATCCGGCGACCATGCCGGCGACATCAACGGCTCGGCGGACCGGAACAGCGTGCGCGGGTTGGCGCCGTCGGAATCGGCCACCTCCAGCGTGAAGCGCCGCTCGTCGCCGCGCCCGGTCACCCCCACGTAGGCAATGCGCGCGCTGAATGCGCCCCTGTCGCCCGTGATCTGCTCGTAGACGATGTCCGAAACACGATGGGCACCGCGCCGCAGCATCTCCGGCGGCACCGGAATCCGGAAGCCTCCGAGCCGCTGGTTGGCGAGCACGTCGAAGACGTGGAACTCGATCAGCACGCGCTCCCCGTCGGGCCGCAGGCGTCCGATCACCAGGTACTCCGCGCCGATCGCGGCCCACTGCTCCGAGAGAAAGTCGTCCGGGCCGGCCGGTGAATCCGCCAGCCGTTCCCGCCCGAGCACCTCGAACAGCCCGCTGCGCGCGAGATTCGCACCCACGATCCGCCCGACATCCTCGGCAGGGGCCCCGTCACCCTCCCACGTGAACGGGGTCACCGCGACCGGAATCGCACCGGTCACGCCCTCGGTGACCGTGACTTCGAGGACCGCCCCGGCGTGGCCAGCGGCCAGAAGCAGCAGTCCGAACAACCAGACCTGGAGATTTCTAAGCTTCATCTGCCTCACCTAGCCCATCTCGGGCGAAAAACGAATAAGGATACCCCCCCGGACCGTCGCCGCATCGGGAGGTCTCGGCAGCGACTGCAACCGGTCCATCGTCTGGCGCACGGACTCGCAGAATCCGGCGCCACCCGAACAACTCTGCACATCGAAGCTCAGAATACGCCCGGTGTCCGGGTTGATGCGCACCAGCACCACTGCTTCGTCCGTGGCCCGCGTGCCCCCTGGCGTGCGCCAGCGCCGTTCCACGGTCGCCTGCACCTCGGCGATGTAGGCCTGGCGCTGGGCGTCTTCACGCGCGCGCCGTTCCGCGGCCTCGCGTTCGGCACGCGCCGCAGCCAGCCGCTGCTGTTCGCGCTCCAGCTGTTCCCGACGACGCTGTTCCTCGAGTTCCCGCGCCTGTTCCTCGCGGCGCCGGGCTTCCTCCTCGGCGCGCCTGCGTTCCGCTTCCTCGCGTTCCCGACGTTCCGCCTCCTCGCGCGCGCGACGCGCCTCCTCCTCGGCCCGGCGCGCCTCCTCGGCAGCTCGCCGTTCAGCTTCCGCCCGCGCCCGTTCCGCCTCGGCTTCGCGCCGTTCCTGCTCGATCCGGGCCTGCTCGGCTTCCGCCATCCGCCGGGCTTCCTCCGCGATGCGCAGTGCCTCCTCGCGGGCCTCCTCGGCCTCGCGCAGCGCCTGCTGCCGCGCCTGTTCTTCCGCCTCCCGACGCGCCTGCTCCTCCTGCTGGCGGCGTATCTCCGCCTGGCGCTGCCGCTCCGCCTCGCGGCGCGCCTCCTCCTCGCGCCGCAGTTCCTCGGCGATCCGCTCCTGCTCCGCCGTCCGGATCTCGCGTTCCCTGCGCTCAAAGGTCTCGACGTCCACCGCAACCGCTTCGATCACCTCGACCGGTTCCATCTGGGCGCGCGCGGCGAGCGATGCCGCCTGGGGAGCCAGAAAGGACACGTTTACCAGCAGCGCAGCGAACAGCACCACGTGCAGGAGCACCGCCAGCAACAGGCGGCCGGTGTGCTCTCGGATCAGGCTGATCACGTCGCGGTCACCGTCGGGTCAATTCGCGTCCCTGGGCGGCTCGGTCAACAGGCCGACCCGGCCGGCACCCGCACGCTGCAGCGCGACCATCGCGTCCATCACCCGGCCATAGTCAACATTGCGGTCGCCGCGGACGTAGGTCTGCACAGCGGGCGTGCCGGCCAGGATCTCCTGCACGATCGCGATCAGCTCCGGACCAGCCAGCGGTTCATTCGCCATCGGTCCCTGGTTCACGCTCATCGCTCCGGCCGCGGTGACCGTAACCACGATCGGCTCGCCCGCCCGCTCCTCGGTCTCCAGCGCCTCGGCCTGGGCTTCGGGAAGGTCGACCTCGACCCCCTGCTGCAGCATCGGCGCGGTGATCATGAAGATGATCAGCAGCACCAGCATCACGTCGATAAAGGGCACGACGTTGATCTGCGAGATGGGGCGACGCAGGCGGCGGCTGTTGCGTCGGGACATATCGGCCATCGTGCGTTCCTACTCCCGGGCCTCTGCGGCGCCGCGCCCGGCCGTCTGGCGGGCGAGCAGCGCCACGAATTCGTCACTGAAATTCTCGAAGCGGCCGAGCAGCCGGTCCACGTCGGTCGCAAAGCGGTTGTACGCGATCCCCGCGGGGATCGCCGCGAAGAGACCGAGTGCGGTCGCGATCAGTGCCTCCGCGATTCCGGGGGCGACCATCTGCAGGGTCGCCTGCTGGGCTCCGGCCAGTCCGAGGAAGGCGTGCATGATTCCCCACACGGTCCCGAACAGGCCGATGTACGGACTGGTGGACCCGACGGTGGCCAGGAACTGCAGATAGCGCTCGAGATCCTGTCCCTCCCGGGCGATTGCCACCCGCATCGAGCGGTGCGTGGATTCCACTACCTGTGTCGGCTGCTGACGGGTGCGCAGAAATTCCTTGAAGCCGGACGAGAATACGTGCTCCATCCCGGCCATGTCCGTCTTGCGCCGGATTCCGTCGTAGAGGTGGGCCAGGTCGATACCGGACCAGAAGCGCTCCTCGAACTCGTCGGAGGCCCTGTTCGCCACCTTGATCGTGCGCGCCTTGACCAGAATCACCAGCCACGACAGCACCGAGGCCACGACCAGGATCACCATGACCAGCTGCACGATCAGGCTGGCTTCCAGGATCAGCCGCCACAGGGAAAGGTCCACAGTCACTGTTTGTCTCCAAGATCCGATTCAATCGCGTTCCGGACCGGCGCGGGAATCGCCACCGGCACGAAACGTTCTGCATCCACGCAGGCCAGGCGCACTTTCGCCGAGGCCAGTTCCAGATTGCCGCGCGACACTGACTGCACCACGTCGAGGGTCGCCCGCCCCGGCCTGTCGGGCCGGCAGGTCACCGACAGCGCATCATTGAAGCGCGCCGGACGTTTCAGGTCGAGCTGCACCGAGCGCACCACGAAGAGAACCCCCGCGTCGGCGCGCAGCCGATCCTGCTCGAATCCCCGCTGACGCAGCCACTCCGTCCGCGCCCGTTCCATGAACTTCAGGTAGTTCGCGTAGTAGACCACGCCGCCCGCATCCGTATCCTCGAAGTAGACCCGCACCGGCCAGACGAAGGGCACGCTGTCGCCGACCGTCGCGCGACCGGGGGCTGTCGGCATCAGGTCGAACCTCCCCGGCCGTCTTCCTGCGCGAACAGGTCCGGGCGCGCCGTCGCGCGTTCGGCCAGACCCAGCAACCGAAGGGTCTGCCGGGTCGCCTGGCGGCCGCGCGGCGTGCGCATCAGGTAGCCCTGCTGGATCAGAAACGGCTCCACGACGTCTTCCAGTGTACCGCGATCCTCGTTCAGGGCCGTGGCCAGGCTCTCCACGCCGACCGGGCCGCCATCGAACTTCTCGACCAGCACCTCCAGCAGGCGCCGGTCCTGCGCGTCCAGCCCGGCCGCGTCGATCGCCAGCAGATCCAGCGCCTGCGCCGCCACTGACGCGGTAATGAAGCCGTCGGCCCGCACCTGGGCGAAGTCGCGCACCCGGCGCAGCAGGCGGTTGGCAAGGCGCGGCGTGCCGCGCGCGCGCCGGGCGATTTCGGCCGCGCCACCGGACTCGATACCGACATTCAGCAGAGCCGAGGCCCTGTGCACGATGCCGGCAAGGTCCTTTACGCTGTAATGCTCGAGCCGCTGCACAATGCCGAAGCGGTCGCGCAGCGGCGCGGTCAGCAGACCCGCGCGCGTGGTCGCCCCCACCAGGGTGAACGGCGGCAGGTCCAGCTTGATCGAGCGCGCGGCCGGCCCCTCGCCGATCATGATGTCCAGCTGAAAGTCCTCCAGTGCCGGATACAGCACCTCCTCCACCACGGTCGGCAGCCGATGGATTTCGTCGACGAAGAGCACGTCCCGGGGCTCCAGTGCCGTCAGTATCGCTGCAAGATCACCCGCGCGCTCGAGCACCGGCCCGGAAGTCTGGCGCAGACCCACCCCGAGCTCGTGGGCGATGATGTGCGCCAGCGTCGTCTTGCCCAGGCCCGGCGGCCCCGCGACCAGGGTGTGATCCAGCGCCTCCCCGCGGTCGCGCGCGGCGCGGATGAACAGGTCCATCTGCTCCACCGCGCGCGGCTGCCCGGCAAACTCCGCGAGCCGACGGGGACGCAGACTCACCTCGCTGCCGCTGTCCTCGGGGAGACGCTGCATTTCCACCAGACGGGACTCCATGCCTACAGTATGACGAGAAGCGGTCGCCGTTTACACCCGGTGCCCGTGCAAAAAAACCCCCGGTCTCAGGAGCGCAGCGTTGCTCTGAGCGCGAGGCGAACCAGCGCCTCGGTGGTCTCCGCCTGCCCGCGAACGGACGCAAGCATCCGCTCGGCATCCGCAGCACGGTACCCGAGCGCCTGCAGCGCGGCCGCTGCTTCATGCTCGATGCCCGGACCCGCCGCCGGTGTGCCGGTGTCGCCCGCGGTACCGAACCCGAGCTCGGTCAGCCGCTCGCCGAGCTCCAGCACCACCCGCTCGGCGGTGCGCCGGCCAATGCCCGGCACCCGCGTGAGCGCGGCGACATCTCCGGCCGTGATATGCCCCGCGAGGTCGTCAGCAGCCATCGTCGACAGCATCGCGAGCGCCAGGCGTGCACCGATGCCGTTCACGCGGATCAGGCGCCGGAACAGGTCCCGGTCGCGCGAGCGCAGAAACCCGAACAGCACATGGGCATCCTCGCGCACCACCAGATGGGTGAACAGCACGACCCGGGCGCCGGTCTCGGGCAGGCTTGCAAGCGTCGACAGCGGGACTTCGACCTCGTAACCGATCCCGCCCACGTCCAGCACCACGCTCTGCAGGTCGCGTGCGCGCAGCACGCCTTCGAGTCGCGCGATCATCAGCGCAACGCGAGCGCGGCCAGCTGGCGGCTGGCATAACCGCGCGTATGCTGGGTGTGGGCGTGGCACACGGCGACGGCCAGCGCATCCGCCGCATCGGGCTGCAGCGTCTCCTCGATCTGCAGGATCTGTCGCATCATGTGCTGGATCTGCCCCTTTTCGGCGCGGCCGCTGCCGACCACGGCCAGCTTCACCGCGCGCGGCGCGTACTCGAATACCGGGAGCCCGGTTCGGGTCGCGGCACAGATCGCGGCACCGCGCGCCTGCCCAAGCTTCAACGCCGACTGCGCGTTGCGGGCCATGAAGACCGATTCGATCGCCAGGGCCGCAGGCGCCAGTTCCGCGACCACCCGTTCCACCCCGTCGAATATTGCGCTCAGCCGCTCCGGAAGTTCACCTGCACCGGTCCGGATCACGCCGAAACCACACGCGCGCAGCCGGTCCCCCTGCGCCTCGATCACCGCAAAGCCGGTCATCCGCGAACCCGGATCGATGCCGAGGATGCGCATGGACGTCAGTCGCCGGAGACGGACTCGGGGAAGTCGGCGTTGGTGTAGACGTTCTGCACGTCGTCGAGGTCATCGAGCATGTTCAGCAGCTTCAGCACCGACTGCGCCGTCTCGTCGTCGAGCGGCGCCAGGGTCCCGGCGCGCATCGTGACTTCGGCGTTCTCCGGCTCCAGACCCGCCGCCTGCAGCGCCGCGAGCACCGGTTCGTAGCTATCCGGATCGGTGAGCACTTCTACCGTAGCATCCTCCTCCACGATTACATCCTCGGCACCCCCTTCGATCGCGGCCTCCATCACCGCCTCGTCGTCGGTGCCCGGCGGGTAGCCGATCACGCCCTTCTTCTCGAAGAGATAGGCCACGGAACCGTCGGTGCCGAGATTGCCACCGGTCTTGGTGAAGGCGTGGCGCACGTCCGCGACGGTCCGGTTGCGGTTGTCGGTCATGCAGTCAACGAGGATTGCCGCGCCTCCTGGTCCGTAGCCCTCGTACCGCACCTCCTCGAAGTTGTCACCGTCGAGTTCGCCGGCACCGCGTTTGGCGGCGCGGTCGATGGTGTCGCGGGTCATGTTCGCGGCCAGCGCCTTGTCGGTTGCCAGGCGCAGGCGCGGATTGGCGGCGGGATCCGCGCCGCCGGCGCGCGCCGCGACCGTGATCTCCCGGATCAGCTTGGTGAAGAGCTTGCCCCGCTTCGCGTCCTGAGCGTTCTTGCGGTGCTGGATGTTCGCCCATTTGCTATGACCGGCCATGATGTCTTTGTCCTGAAACTCCACGTGAAGAATACCGCAGGAGGCCAGCCCCCGGGGCGACG
>PWRV01000297.1 GCA_003563455.1 Thioalkalivibrio sp. | reverse complement strand
TCTCGGCGACGAAGCGTGCCTCATCCTGCTCGTTGATCGCCGCGAACAGGCGCACGGGTGCGCCGTCGCGTCCCTCGGTCCACAGCTCCTTGCCGAGCCGGCCCGCGTTGTGGCGGATCAGGGCGTTCGCGGCCCTCAGGATGTTCGCGCTGGAACGGTAGTTCTGCTCAAGCCGGATTACCCGGGTGCCGGGAAAGTCCCGCTGGAAGTGCTGCAGGTTCTCGACCCGTGCGCCGCGCCAGCCGTAGATGGACTGGTCGTCGTCGCCCACCGCGAAGATCGGGGATTCAGTGCCGGCCAGCAGGCGCAGCCAGGCGTACTGGATCTCGTTGGTGTCCTGGAACTCGTCCACCAGCAGGTGCCGGAAGCGGCTGCGGTAGTGCGTGAGCAGCTCGTCGTCGTCGCGCAGCAGTTCCAGCGCGCGCAGCAGCAGTTCGGCGAAGTCGACCACCCCGGCACGGGCGCAGGCCTGTTCGTAGGCGGTGTAAACGCGCACCCACTGGCGCGAGACCGGGTCGCCGCTGTCCGGCAGGTGCTGCGGCCGCCGGCCCTCGTCCTTGCGCGCGTTGATGAACCACTGCGCCTGCCGCGGCGGCCAGCGGGCCTCGTCCAGTTCCAGCGCCCGCAGCACGCGCCGGACCAGCCGCAGCTGGTCGTCGCTGTCGAGGATCTGGAAGGCCTGCGGCAGCCTCGCCTCCTGCCAGTGCTGACGCAGCAGCCGGTGCGCGAGGCCGTGGAAGGGGCCGACCCAGAGCCCGCTGACGGGCTGGCCGAGCAGCGTCTCGATGCGCCCGCGCATCTCGTTCGCGGCCTTGTTGGTGAAGGTCACCGCGAGCAGGCTCCAGGGCGCGATGCCCTCGACCTCGATGAGCCACGCAAGGCGGTGCACCAGTACCCGCGTCTTGCCGCTGCCGGCGCCGGCGAGCACCAGCGTCGGGCCGGCTGGCGCGGCCACCGCCTCGCGCTGGGCCGGGTTCAATGGGTCGAGCAGGCGGGAGACGTCCATCGGCGAATGGTAGCAAATGGGCGCGCCCACGGACCGACCGGGGCGAACGCTGAAGGAGGCGAGCCCCCTCGCCGATCCTCCCCGACGCCGGAATCGGCGAGAGGGCTCGCCTCCTTCAGGTGGAACCTTTGGGCGACTCGTGCTGACAACTAAGGAAACACTGGCTTATCGGCGTTTCCCTGCGGCACAGGGAACGGCCGCCAGAATCGATCAACGCAGGTGGTTGATTCTGTAGCAAGCTGCAAATCGCATTTGCAGCGCAGCGTGCGCCGAGAAAGCCAGGATGGCTTCATTCAGCGCTTCCTTAACCTACAAGCAGGGTGCTGCAACGCAGAATTCCGCCGCCGTTCGTATTAAGCTTTTGATACTGTGGTCGACAAACCGACAGGGACCAAAGGAGCCAGCAGCGGTCATGAATGAACCTCCCTCCCGGCAGCAGGCGCTGACGATGCTGCGCCGCATGGACCTCCACCCCGACAGCATGGTCTTCGCGGAGCAGCTATTCGAGCAGTATCTCGCCGATCCGGAATCGGTGCCGCCGACCTGGGCCGATTACTTCGACGCGCTGGAGCGGGATCCGGGGCCAACGCCGCGGCGGCGGATGACCGACCAGGACTGTATCGAGATCCATGACCTGCAGCTGGAGCGGGTACAGGTCCGGGTGCTGCAGTACATCAACTCCCACCGCTTCCTTGGCCACTTCGCGGCGCGTCTGGATCCGCTGGGCCGCCTGGATCCGGAGCCGCCACCCGAACTCACCCGCGCCTACCACAACCTCGAGGACGTCGACCCGGATCAGGCCTTCGACCCCGGCTCGCTGCACGGTCCCAACCCGGCGCGACTGGACGAGATCGAGTCGATCCTGAAGGACACCTACTGTGCGTTTATCGGGGCCGAGTTCATGCACCTGGCCTCCACCGCCGAAAAGCGCTGGCTGCAGCAGCGGATGGAGTCCGCGCGGGGTCACTTCGGCTTCGATCACGCGACGCGGGAGGCGATCCTCGAGCGACTGACCGCTGCCGAGGGCCTGGAGCGCTACCTCCACAACCGCTACGTCGGGCAGAAGCGCTTCTCGCTGGAGGGGGCCGAGAGCCTGATCCCGCTGCTGAACGCGCTGGTGCAGCGCGGCGGCGCGCGCGGCGTGAAGGAAATCGTCGTGGGCATGGCCCACCGCGGTCGCCTGAACGTGCAGGTGAACATCTTCGGCAAGTCGCCGCGCGAGCTGGCCGACGAATTCGAGGGCCGACACAGCCGCAACCGCGGCACCGGGGACGTGAAGTACCACCTCGGCTACTCCGCCAGCATCCAGACACAGGGCGGACCCCTGCATCTCGCACTGGCCTTCAACCCGTCGCATCTGGAGATCGTTTCGCCGGTGGTCGAGGGTTCGGTGCGGGCCCGGCAGGTGCGGCTGCGCGACAAGACCGGCCAGAAGGTGGTGCCGGTGGTAATCCATGGCGACGCCTCCTTCGCGGGGCAGGGCGTGGTGATGGAAACCCTGAACATGTCGCAGACCCGGGGCTTCTCGACCAAAGGGACCGTGCATATCGTGGT
>PWRV01000105.1 GCA_003563455.1 Thioalkalivibrio sp. | reverse complement strand
TGCGGGAGTTCTGGAGCCGGCGTCTCGCCAGCCATGCGGTCCCGCGCTTCCGTGCGATGCTGGCACTGCGGCTGGCGCTCGCCCTCAACCTCGGGTTGCTGTTCCTTGCGCTGGCGACGGCGGCGCTGTTTCGCACCTATCCGGAGCTCGCCGGGCTGACGCTCACGGAAGCGATGCTTTCCGAGGCCGGACGACAGGAGGCGGCAAGCGGGCTGCTGCAAGCATTAATGCAACTGGCCGCGGCGAAGGATGCAATGGCCTGGTGGCTGGGACAGCAGGTGCTGCCCGGGTTGATTGAACCGGGGCTCCAGATCGTCGGCTGGATGGTGCTCGTGGCAACCGACGTGCTGGTGGTATGGTCCTATCTGATGATATGCGCGTCTGTGCTCACACTGCTGCACTGGCGCGAATGGCACCCCGGAGGCCACCGACAGTGAATACGCAGGTGCAAAGACGCGGCATCGCCGGCAACGCGGCCCGGGTGCTGGGCGTGGTGCTGGGGCTCGCGCTGTTGACCGTTCTGGTGATCGATCAGCGGCCGTGGGACCGTCTGTTCGCGACGGACTCGGCAGTCGGCATCGTGATCCAGGGCCAGCGATTCCAGCTCCCTGCAGAGCAGTCTGCCGACCTCGAGGGTCGAGCCGCGCGGCACGCGGACCGCGGGGCCGCCGAGGCAAGCGACGCGGCGGCCCGGCTGGTCGCGTCCGAACTCGACGACCTGTTCGAACGGTTGTCGGAGCGTCTGCCGGCCTATGCCGACTGGTACTTCTCGCTGCGCGGCGAATATACGCGCCTTTCGCTGCTGATCCTGCGCTGGGGTGGACTCGCCACTGCGGACCCGGTCGTCGACAAGGCGGTGGAACTCATCCTCGGCGGCGAGGAGCTGGCCGGGGAGGTCAGTGCGATCGAAGGCCGGGTGGAGGGCCTTCTGACGGCCCGCGCGCGCGAGCTGCGGACCGCCTGGCTGCAGGAATTGCTGTTGATGGCGGGGGAGCCGAAGCCCGCCAGCGAGCCCGGGGAGCCCACGGCGGTCGTCCTGCTCGACGATCTGGCGGAAGAATTCGGTGGTCACGGGAGCAGTGAATTCCTCACCCGTCTCTCGGCGAGCTCTGCCGGTGCGGCTTCGGTTGGGGCCGCCGGCCCCCTGGTGGCGCGCCTGGCGCTGCGTTCCTCTGCGGCCGCGGCCGGCAGTGGGTCGCTGGCACTGAAGGGCGCGGGACGCGGTGCGGCGAAGGCCGGTGGCGCGGGTGCCGGCGCACTGGGCTGTGCCGCCGCCGGGCCCGCCGCCTGGGCGTGTGCGCTGGCTGTGGGCGGGGCCGCGTGGGTCGCGACCGATTGGGCGCTCCTCTCCGCGGACGAGTGGCGCAACCGGGACGCGCTGATCGCCGACTGGGAGGAGCGGCTCGCGCTGCTGCGGGCGGAGCTCGAGGCGACGTTGCTCGATCAGTATGGCCAGGCGATTGACGCCTGGCACCGGGGGATGCATCTCGAGGTCGAGCGGACCTTCTCGCCCCTCGACTCTGTGCGTGCCGCGCCACCCGAGCGCTGAGGAAACGCTGAGCTACGGGCGGTTCCCCGCGGCAACTTTCAAGGCACAGCCACCCGGAAACGACAACTTCCCGCCGGAAAAGTTGTCGGAGGCCTTTGTGCGCAGGATTGATGCGGCCAGAGGGGTGTTTATGGGTTGGACAGGGTGCGCGACGCAGCGGGTAAGGCAAGCATGGCGGCGCGAAGGCTTCGGTTTCGGCGCAGCGTTCGCCTGGCGCGTTGAACGCCGGGCTCGGCACCTCGGGATCGCAGCGCTGCTGATCCTGTCCACAATGTCCGCAACGGCCTCGGATCACGGTGACTGGACCGCCGAGTCCCTGTTCGAGCACGTGACCGCGCTGGCGGCAGAGCGGGCCGGCGCGCGCTACGAACCGCCGGTCGCCTCGCTTTCCGAGGGTCTGCGCGACATCACCTATGATCAGTACCGATCCATCCGGTTCCGGCCGGAAGAAGCGCTCTGGCGCGAACACGGCCGCTTCGAGGTGCAGTTCTTTCACCCCGGATTCCTGTTCCCGCATCCGGTCGGAATCAATACGCTGGAGGCCGGGGTCGTCAGTCCGGTCCCTTTCGCACAGGAGCTGTTCCGCTATGATGCCGAGGCTGCCGTGCTCGAGGGCGAGGGCGACGGGGCTGACGGGTTTGCCGGATTCCGGCTGCACTATCCGTTGAACACCCCCGAGTACATGGACGAGGTGATGGTCTTCCTCGGGGCCTCATACTTCCGCCTTGTGGGTCCCGGCCAGGTGTACGGGCTGTCCACGCGGGGACTGGCAATCGATACGGCGACGCCATCAGGCGAGGAGTTTCCGGCATTCCGCGAGTTCTGGCTCGTGCGTCCGGAGCCGCAGGCCGACCGGATCACGATCCTTGCGCTGCTCGACAGTCCGTCGGTCAGCGGTGCCTACCGTTTCGACCTCATCGTGGGTGACAAGGTGCTGGTGGATGTGGACAAGCACCTTTTCGCCCGTGCAGACGTCGGCAAGCTCGGTGTCGCGCCGCTCACCAGCATGTACTTCTTCGG
>PWRV01000217.1 GCA_003563455.1 Thioalkalivibrio sp. | reverse complement strand
GTGCCGGAGCAGGGGCCTCAGGAACTGCGCATGCTTGCGACCACGATGAACGAGATGATCGCTCGACGCGAGGAATCGGAACGGGCGCTGGAGGCGCAACGTCTCCGGCGCGCGGAGCTCGAGGAGAAGCTGCGCCATTCCGAGAAGCTGGCCGCGATTGGTCAATTGGCGGCGGGCGTTGCGCACGAGCTCGGCACGCCGCTCGGGGTGATTGCCGGTCGCGCGCAGCGGGCACGGCGCGAGATGCCCGACGATTCGCCGGCCACTGCGGAGATGCGCAGTCTGCTGGCGGAACTGCGCCGCGTAGAGCACATCGTGCGCCAGCTACTGAATTTCGCCCGGCGCAACCCGCTGAACACGCGGGAGATCGTCCTCCCCGCTCTCGTGGCTGACGTGGTCGCGAGGGTGCGGATCGGGGCCGGACGTCCGGAAATCGAGGTCGAGACAGGGTCCGGCAGCGATGCGGTGGAAGACGATACACTCACCCTGCGTGCGGACCCCGCCCGGCTCGAACAGGCGCTGGGCAACCTGGTCGAGAACGCGATCCATGCGGCCAGCCGGCGTGTCCGCGTTGACTGGCGGCAGATTGCAAACGACGGGGCGTCCGGGGTGCAAATCAACGTAACCGACGATGGTCCCGGGATCGCGGAGGAGGACGTGTGCCAGCTTTTTGAACCCTTTTTCACCACCAAGCCAACCGGACAGGGCACCGGCCTTGGGCTGGCCGTCGCCCATGCGGCGGTCGAGGACCACGGCGGCGAGCTGCGGCTGGACCGTGACTGGCAGCCCGGCACGCGTTTCGTGATCACCCTGCCCGCGACGGGAGGGGAGGGGCCATGACGAACGATCGGGCCGAGGAAACGGTGCTCGTGGTCGAGGACGACCCTGGGCACCGCGAACTGCTGCAGCAGGAACTCTCGGATGCGGGCTACCCGGTGACGACGGTCGCCAGCGCCGAACAGGCGGTAACGCTGCTTGGCGAACGGAGCTTCGCGCTGGTGGTCAGCGACCTGCGTCTGCCGGAGGCGGACGGGTTCGCGGTGCTCGAGGCGACCCGCACGCTGGTGCCGGCGCCCGGGTTCATCATGCTGACCGGCTTCGGCACCATCGACCAGGCGGTCGGTGCGCTGAAGGCGGGGGCCGACGACTTCCTGACCAAGCCGGTTGATCTCGAGCACCTGCGGCTGGCGGCACAGCGGGTGCTGCAGACACGGCAGCTGCGCGCCGAGGTCCGGCAGTACCGGGAGGTGCTGGGCGACAACGGCTTTCACGGGATGCAGGGAAAGAGCCCGGCAATGCTGCGCCTGTTCGACCTGATCCGCCGCATTGCCCCGTCGGATGGGAGCGTGCTGATCACCGGGGAGTCCGGGACCGGCAAGGAACTTGTCGCGCGGGCATTGCACGAGGAGAGCCCCCGTGCAGAGGGTCCATTCGTGGCCCTGAACTGCGCCGGAATCCCCGAGACCCTGCTGGAATCCGAACTGCTTGGGCACGCGGCGGGCGCGTTCAGCGGTGCGAAGGGTTCGCGCAGGGGCCTTTTCCTGGAAGCCGACGGGGGCACGCTGTTTCTCGACGAGATCGGCGAGATGCCGGCCTCGATGCAGACCAAGCTGTTGCGGGTGCTGCAGGACGGCCGGGTACGGCCGGTCGGCGCCAACGAAGAGATACCGACGGATGTGCGGATCGTTGCGGCCACGCATCGGGATGTCACCGAGCTGATGAACGAAGGCCAGCTGCGCGAGGACCTCTTCTTTCGGCTGGAGACCTTCCGCATCGAGGTTCCGCCCCTGCGCGAGCGCGGCGAGGACATTGCACGGCTGCTGCACATCTTCCTGCGCCGTCACGCGCTCGAACAGGGGTTGTCGGCCAGGCGGGTCGAGCCCGAGGCCATGCGGCGGCTCCTTGGCTACCGCTTCCCGGGCAATGTTCGCGAACTGGCCGGTCTGGTCGAGCGGGCGGCCACGCTTGCCCGCGACGGGGTGATCCGACTCGACGATCTCCCCGAGCGGGTCCGCGCAGATGCGCCGCTGCGGGATCCGTCCGTGGCCGGGCTGCGGGGCGATGGCGAGCACGACGAAGCCTGGGAGACGCTGGAAGAGCTCGAGAACCGGTATATCCGGCAGGTACTCGCCCACACGGAGGGCAACAAGCAACGCGCAGCGCGCATCCTCGGCATCGGCCGCAAGACGCTTTACCGGAGGCTGGGCGACGAGTTGTGACCGGCTGGGCCGTATCGATTTGACACATGTGGCGTGTTGCGCCGCCAGTGGGAGGGATGCAGGGCGTGGCCTGGCTCTGTCGGACTAAAGGCAAGTCATTGATCAAGCCAGTGTTCGATGCCGGGCGGCACTCATTGGCATGAGTTCTGCTTTGTCCGGAGGGCGCAAGCAACTCAAATTCGAAGGAGTATTCAATGACGATTCGCAAGACCGCCCTGACCATCGCCCTGGCCGCCCTCTTTGCCGCCGGCGGCACCGCTTTCGCACAGGACGCTCAGGGCACTGGCCAGCCGGCCTTTGGTGAGGCCACGCCGCAGACCGCGGTGACCGATCAGACCGTGGACACCTTCG
>PWRV01000086.1 GCA_003563455.1 Thioalkalivibrio sp. | reverse complement strand
GTAGGCGATGCTGCTGTAGCCCCAGTAGTTGCGCAGTCCGCGCTCCTCGAGAAAGGCATAGTGGATGAACTGGTGGACCGGCATCAGTTCGACCGCGGTGATGCCGAGACCGGTGAGGTAGTCGATCACCTCGGGCCGGGCGAGGCCGGCATAGGTGCCACGCAGCTGCTCCGGGATCGCCGGGTGGCGCGCGGTCAGCCCCTTCACGTGGGTCTCGTAGATTATGGTCTCGTGCCACGGGGTGCGGGGATGGCGGTCGTCTTCCCAGTCGAAACCGGGATCGATTACCACGGATTTCGGCACGTAGGGAGCGCTGTCCGTGTCGTTGAAGGATCCCTCGGGATCATCGAAGTGATGCGGAAAGACGGCCTCGTCCCAGTCGACGGCGCCGTCGACTGCCTTGGCATAGGGATCGAGCAGCAGCTTGGCCGTGTTGCAGCGCAGGCCCTGCTCGGGATCCCACGGGCCATGCACACGGTAGCCGTACCGCTGGCCGGGGCCGACGTCCGGGAGATAGCCGTGCCAGCAGAGCGCGGTGATCTCGGTCAGATCGTAGGACGCGGTCTGCCTGCCTTCGGCGTCGAAAAGGCAGAGCTCGACCCGTTCCGCGACCTCGGAAAAGATCGAGAAGTTGGTTCCCTTTCCATCGAAGCTGGCTCCGAGAGGATAGGGCGAGCCCGGCTGCAGGACTTCGGCGTCTGACGGCTCGATGGCGGATTTCTTTGTCAAGCGGTCTCCTTGCGCCCGGTGGCCGCTTCCGGGCATGCTCACGGCGGAACCAGTTGGAGTTGCGGGGCACCTGCATGCCGGCTTCGGCCGCCCTGCGCACCATCATGAAACAGAATAAGCCCGGCACCCCGGATTGGGAATAGTCGCAGGGTGCACGATGACCCATCCGCGCAGTGTTCACGCGCAACCGGATGGAAAACGTCCGCGAGCAGCCGCGCGGCAATGATCAGGAGCGGATCATGACCGAAGAACTGAGCGATCTCGATCTCGTGAAGTGGTACTTCAATGTCTGCAATACCGCCCTGGCGACGCCGAACGCGAATCCCGTCGGCAACCTCGTCGAATCGCTGGTGCTGAAGGCGACGCCGAACAGGTTCATTGCAGTGGAACTCGTCGATGACGAGGACCGGCCGCTCGGCCGCTACACCACGCGGTTCGAGGATGGCCAGTTTGGCCCGGTGGAGGAGGGGGAACGTGACCCGGAGGCCCGCTTCACGCTGCGACGCTCGTTTCTGCGCTCGGTGGTGCAGCACAGCGACACGTATGTTGAACACCCGGAGAAGCTCGACTGGTCGTGGATCCGGCCCGCCTGACCACAGGGTTCGGAGCGGAAAGGGCGGTTGAACGCGGTCCGGAATCGCCGGCTCGAAGCTGTCGCGACGCTTGTGCAGCCATGGGCGCCCGGGCAGGGTTGTCGGATGCGCGATCGCCTGTTTGCGGATGCCGTCCGGATACCCGGGCCGAAAACTCGATGAGGATCCACTGAATGGCCGCCTCTTCGGACCTGCACACCAGGGGCTTCGTGGCCTTGATGATCACGGTTTTCATCAATGCCCTGAACGACAATTTTTTCCGTCTCGTCTTCATCTTCCTTGCGTTGCGGGTATACGTCTCCGAGGGCGAGGGGACGTTCTACTACAGCCTGGTCGGCTTCATCTTTCTGCTCCCCTTCGTGCTGTTTTCACCCTACGCCGGATATGTGGGAGACCGGTTCAGCAAGAAGGGCGTCATTGTCACCACCCGGGTGGCCGAGGCCGGGGTCCTGGTGACCGCGGCGGTGATGCTGGTGCTCCACAACATGCCGGGGCTTTTCGTTGCGCTGTTCCTGATGGGCCTGCAAAGCGCGTTCTTCAGTCCGGTGAAGTTCGGAATCCTCCCGGAGATCGTCCGTGAGGAGGAGCTTTCGCGAGCCAATGGCCAGATGCAGCTGTGGACCTTCGTCGCAATCATTCTGGGAACCGCGCTGGCCGGATTCATCATGGAATGGGCCGGAGAGGACCTGTGGATCCCCGCCGTCGTGATCGTGTTCTTCTCCCTCCTCGGCCTGGTTTCGAGCTTTTTGGTTACGCCCACTACCGCCGAGGGCGATCCGGCCCCGTTTCGCCTGAATGCCTTTGCCGACGCCGCAGCCGCCATTGGCGAGATCCGGCGTTTTCACGTGCTCTTCCTGGTCATTCTGGGCATCGCCTGGTTCTGGGGACTGGGGACGCTGTATCAGCTGAACGTCCCGATGTTCGCCGAGCTGGATCTGGAGGTGGGCGAAATGCGCACCGGCATCATCCTCACATTTCTGGCCGTGGGCATCGGTGTCGGCAGCATCGCTGCGGGGCAACTGGCCAGGGGCCGAATCGAGATGCGGCACGTGCCCGCGGGGATGATTTCGACCGGTCTGTTCAGCGTGCTGCTGATCTTCGCCGGCGACAGCTATGTCGCGACGCTGGTGCTGTCCTTCCTGCTCGGCGTCGGCGCGGGCTTTTTCATTGTGCCGATCACGGCCTACCTCCAGAACGAGAGCCCGGCAACGCGACGTGGCCGGTTCATCGCCGCGAGCAACTTCCTGGCCTTTGCCATGATGCTCGTGGCGCCGGTGCTCTTCTGGATTCTCACCGGGCCGCTCGGTGCGACTCCCGGGCATATCTTCGTAGTCTCCGGACTGGCCTCGATCCTGGTCGGTTTCTACACGATTCATCTCTTCCGGCGCGGCACGCTGGATGGGGGATCCTGACCGGAGAATCGCGCAGCGCGGGCACCGATCAGAACGATGACAGGCCGGTCGCCTCCATCAGCCGGTAGCGCCAGTAACGCAGCCGGGACTCGTCCGCATATTCCGCGTAGGGGAGGCTGTGGATCCGGCCCTGCTCGTTGTCCCAGCGGGCATCGAAGACCCTGGCGGCATCGGCGATCGCCGGCGTACCGGTGTCGGCCCGAACCTGCACGTTGGTCTCCAGGTTGAAGTTGTCGAGGTTGCGCCGGGTGAAGTTTGCAGAACCCGCGAGCAGCGTCGCCTCCCCGTTCGGGGTGCGGTGCAGCAGCATCTTCGCGTGACACTGTTCGCCCGAGGTGTTGCACCAGCGCACCGGCGCGCCGGCCGCATTCAGTTCCAGCGCGACCTGCCGGTTGGGTATCCCGCGTTTTTTCCGGCCGAACGCATCAAGGTTCGGGTCGAGAAGCACGCGCAGGTCGACGCCGCGCTGCTGTGCGGCGAGCAGGGACCGCACGATGGCCCGGTGGGAAAGGTAGAACATCCACAGATCCAGCCGGTCCCCTGCACCGGCGGTGTCGATCATCTCCAGCGCGGCCTCGCGGATGCGCGATTCGGTCAGGACGCGGACCTGGACCGATGCATCGGCGCTGGCCTGGTCCTCGGGGGGTTCGGGGAAGGCCATCCGTGTGTCGTTCGAGAACGCCGCGACTGCACGCTCGGTGTCCAGGAGGTCGATCGCTGCGTCGCCCCGGAAGCGCACGGCAATGTTGTCGTTCCGGCTGCTGGCGTCGTGCGGATTGCCGGAGGTCACCAGCCCGGTCCAGCCGTCGGGCCCGTTCGTGATCAGCGTTTTGCGGTGGTTCGCCTTGAAGTTCAGGAGCGCGAGATAGGTTCGCAGCGTGACCGGCGTATCCCCCACCGGGTTCGGGAGCCAACCACCGTGCGGGCTGTTGCCGAACCACTGGCAGCAGATGCGCCAGGCCGCCGACCAGGCCGGGTTGGAATCGCGAAGGGCCCGCAGATCCGTCTGGATCACCGGAATCCCGTGACCCTCCAATCGCGAGAACAGGGGTTGCTCAATCCCGCCGTAGAGGGTGTTGAGCGGGTCGGTGATCAGCATCGCCGTGATTTCGGGCCGCTCGGCGTGGCGTTGGGCGAGTGCATCGACGAACTGTGTAGACAGCGGACGATGGGTGTCGTCGACCTCGCCGGCAAAACGGTTTAACAGAAAGAAATCGGCGACGATCAGCGACTCGGCCCGGCCGATCATCTCAAAGGCGGCGTCGAAGATCTCGTGCTCGGTGTGCCGATCGCCGTGTTTGTCCATCCAGGTCGAGTCGACGAGGAACTCGACCTCGGTGGCCGAGCGATACGGCGTGACGACATCGAGCCCTTCAGGCAGCGGCTTGTACAGGTGGTAGGCGCCGGTTGCGAGGTAGACAACCAGCAACCCAAGCAGGAAGACGTTTCTCCAGCTCATGTTCTAGAGGGCGATGCGGATTCGACCATTTCGGCAGATGATCCCGGTGTTGCAAGCGGCGGTTCGAGGCCGGGGATGGTGGCACGTCCCCCTTGCCCGTTCCAGCGGCCGGAACGAAAGAGACGGTTTCCGTGTCTACGACTGAAAGCGCAGGATGATGCGGGGATTGCCGCTGCCGGCAGCATTCAGTGGTGAATCCCGGTTTGGACACGGCCATTGCCGTGGTCGTTTTTCGATTCAGCCCCCTGCCATGCGGCGAGGGGGATGCCGAAGACGCCACAAGCAGTCTCATTGACCGGAGGCCCAGATGAGGGACGGGGCGAAATGGAAGTCACGCGTGGACGCGGCTCTTTTCGACATGGATGGGGTCGTCACGGATACCGCGCAGGCTCACGCTGCTGCCTGGAAACAACTGTTCGACGAGTTTCTGGAAGCGCGAGCGAAGCGACGCGGAGAGCGCTTCGAGCCTTTTGACGCCGACGAAGACTACCGTCGCTACGTCGACGGGCGACCTCGCGCCGATGGCATCCGCAGCTTCCTCGATGCGCGCGGCATCGAACTGCCGCAGGGACACGACGGGGATGGGCCGGACGAGGAGACCGTCGCTGGCCTTGGCGAGCGCAAGAATCGCTATTTCCACGCCTGGCTGCGGGAACATCGCGTGCGGGCATTCCCGGGGACCCTGAGGCTCCTCGACGCGCTGCGCAGTAGCGGTCTTCCGACCGCCATCTTTTCGTCCAGCCGCAACGCCGAGGCGGTTCTTCGCAGTGCGGGGCTGGAGGAACGATTCGACGTGCGGGTCGACGGCAACGATCTGCAGCGGCTCGACATCCGCGGCAAGCCGGAGCCGGCGATGCTGCTGGAGGCGGCCCGGTTGCTGGACGTCGAGCCGAACGCCTGCGCGGTCTTCGAGGATGCCGGCATCGGGGTCGAAGCTGGTGTGCGAGGCGGCTTTCGCCCCGTGATCGGCGTGGCGCGTGGGGATCACGGAGATGACCTGCGCGACGAGGGGGCCGACATCGTCGTCGGTGACCTGGCTGAACTTCGTTACAGCCGGGCCGAAGGACTGGCGCTGCGCACGCTCGACGGCCTGCCCGATGCCCTCGAGCGCGAACAGGAGTTCTTCGCGCGGATGGAAAACGGGCACGCCACCGTTTTTCTCGATTACGACGGCACCCTTACTCCGATCGTCGAGGATCACACGAAGGCCTTTCTCCCCGACGCCATGCGGGCAACGGTGGCTGCGCTTGCGCGTCGATGTCCCGTGGTAATCGTCAGTGGCCGGGACCTCGCGAAGCTGCGGGAGCTGGTTGCGCTCGACTCCGTCTGGCTGGCCGGCAGTCACGGTTTCGAGATCGCGGGTCCGGGCGGCGCCGGGCACAGTCTGGAGAAGGGAAGCGAGTTCCTTCCCGAACTCGATGCGGTGGAAGAAGAACTGGCCGAGCGGCTGGACGGCATCGCGGGGCATTCGCTCGAACGGAAGCGTTTCTCGATCGCCGTGCATTATCGCAATGTGGACCCCGCCGATGTCGATCGGCTGATCGCGATCGTCCGCGAGGTGCTGGAAGCGCACCCGAAGCTCCGGTCGGGCGGCGGCAAAAAGGTGAGGGAAATTGGTCCCGATATCCACTGGAACAAGGGCGAGGCCGTTCGCTGGATCCGGCAGGAGCTGAGCGCCGGACAGTCAGACAGTGTTCCGCTCTACGTGGGCGACGACATCACCGACGAAGACGCATTTCGGGTGCTGGCCGGGCAGGGAATCTGTGTCGCGGTGCGGCACGACGAGACCCGGCAGACCGCGGCCGACTACACCGTCGACGACGTCCAGGGTGTGAAGCGGCTGCTGCAGTCACTCGCGGGCATCCTGGATGAGCGGGCGCCCGGGGCGCCAACGATGCACGATACCCGCAGAGGCGAGTGGGCACTGTGCTATTCGGGATACAGGCCGCGGCAGGAGCGGTTGCGGGAAGCGCTCTGCACGCTCGGCAACGGCTATTTTGCCACGCGCGGTGCCGCGGCCGACGCAGGGGCGGACGCCGTGCACTATCCGGGCACCTATCTCGCCGGAGGCTACAATCGCCGGGTCAGCGATGTCGGCGGTCGCCAGGTCGAGAACGAGGATCTGGTCAACCTGCCGAACTGGTTGCCGCTCACCTTTCGCGTCGGCGACGGCGAATGGTTCCGGCTCGACGACTCGGAGATCCTGTCGGTCGAACAGGAACTCGACGTCGTCCGCGGGTTGCTTTGGCGCAAGCTCCGTTTCCGCGATCTTGAGGGCCGCACCACGGCGTGGCGCGAATGCCGGCTGGTCAGCATGGCCTCGCCGCACATCGCCGCCCTGCGCGTCGAGCTGACCGCAGAAGACTGGTCGGGACCGATCACCGTGCGTTCCGCCCTCGACGGCAACGTGGTGAATGACGGCGTGAAGCGTTACCGGGGCCTCGAAAACCGCCACCTCGAGGTCATCGAGGCCGATCACCGGGGTGAGGGCACACTGTTCCTCCATACCCGCACCAATCAGTCGCGGCTGGGGCTTGCCCAGGCGGCCTCGACCCGCGTGTACCGGAACGGTGACGAGGTCGATGCGCCGCGGCGAACGCTGACCGCGGATGGAAGCGTCGCGCAGGAGATCGCGGTCGACCTCTCCGAGGGGCAACCGGTCCAGGTGGAGAAGATCCTCGCATTGCACTCGTCGCGCGACTGGGCCATTTCCGAACCGTGCATCGAGGCGTTGCGGGCGCTCGGCCGCGCAGGGCGCTTCGACGCGATCCGTTCCCGTCACGAGATGGCGTGGAGACACCTGTGGGGGGAATGCGATATTGCCCTCGAGGACGACGGGGCGCCAGCGACCGAGCTCAAGCTGCGCATCCACATCTTTCACCTGCTGCAGACCACTTCCAAACACTCGGTGGATTTCGACACCGGGGTTCCAGCACGCGGCTGGCACGGGGAGGCCTACCGCGGGCACATCTTCTGGGACGAATTGTTCATTTTCCCCTTCCTGAGCCTGCGCATCCCGATGCTGACGCGCGCGCTGCTGCGCTATCGTCACCGCCGTCTCGGCGAGGCCAGGCAGGCGGCGCTGGACGCGGGTTTCCGGGGCGCGATGTATCCCTGGCAGAGCGGCAGCGACGGCCGCGAGGAGACCCAGCGGATGCACCTGAACCCGGCTTCGGGGCGGTGGCTTCCGGACACCTCTCACCGGCAGCGGCACATCAACTCGGCGATCGCCTACAACATCTGGAAGTACTACCAGACCTCGGACGACGCGGAGTTCATGAATTTCTACGGGGCGGAAATGCTCCTGGAGATCGCCCGCTTCTGGGCCAGCGCGGCGGTCTACAACCCGTCGCTGGACCGTTACGAGATCAACGGCGTGATGGGACCGGACGAATATCACACCGCCTATCCGGAAGTCGATCCCGAGGACGAGGGCGGGTTGAACAACAATGCCTACACCAACGTGATGGCGGCCTGGGTGCTGAACCGGGCGCGCGATGCCATTGCCCTGCTGCCGCAGATTCACTGGCACGAGATTCGGGAGCGAATGGGCCTTGCGGACGACGAACTGGACCTCTGGCACGAGGTCAGCCGCAAGCTGCGCGTGCCAATGCACGAGGACGGGATCATCAGCCAGTTCGAGGGTTACGAGGACCTGGAGGAATTCGACTGGGACGGCTATCGGGACAAATACGGCGACATCCGGCGCCTGGACCGGATCCTGGAGGCCGAGGGCGATTCGCCGAACCGGTACAAGGTCTCCAAGCAGGCCGACGTGCTGATGCTGTTCTATCTCTTTTCGGCGGAGGAGCTGACGATGCTTTTCGAGCAGCTCGGCTACCCCTTCGATCCGGAGACGATCCCGCGCAACGTCGAATATTACATCCACCGCACCTCGCACGGTTCGACGCTGAGTCAGGTGGTCCACTCCTGGGTGATGGCGCGTTCCGACCGTTCGCATTCCTGGAACCTTTTCCAGCGCGTGCTGGACAGCGACATCAAGGACATTCAGGGCGGCACGACACCGGAAGGCATCCATGTCGGTGCAATGGCGGGGAGCGTGGACCTGGTGCAGCGCTGCTATCTGGGTATCAGTACACGCGGCAACGTGCTGCACTTCGATCCCGCATTTCCTCCGGAGCTGCACTGCGTGAAGGTGCGGCTGCATTACCGGAACCAGACGCTGGAGGTCGAGGCCAATCACGAGCAGCTGGAGATCCGCAGTGGTGCCTACACCACGCGCTCGATCGCAGTGGCGTATCGTGGCCACTACCGTGACCTGGCCCCTGGCGACCATTGCTGTTTCCGCCTGCTGAAACCGGAAGAACGCGTGCGGGACGAGAACCGGGCGGGATCGCCCAACCACGCTGAACCGGAGCGACGGCGCAGGGCCCCCGGGAACCCGGATACGGAGGGATACTGATGACCCCGGCTATTCCACCGGTCCGGTACGGCGTTTCGATGCTGACGGACCACGACGTCTACCTCTTCAGGCAGGGACGGCACACCCGGCTCTACGAGAAGCTCGGCGCCCATGTGCGGGAGATCGACGGCGAAGCCGGAGTGAGCTTTGGAGTGTGGGCACCAAATGCCCGCGAGGTCGCGGTGATCGGCGACTTCAACGACTGGCGTCCCGGGACCCACGCGCTGCAGACTCGTGGCGACGGATCCGGGATCTGGGAGGGCTTCGTTCCGGGTCTCGGCGCCGGAGAGCGGTACAAGTTCCATGTCGAGTCGCGCTATGGCGACTACGCCGCCGACAAGGGAGATCCCTTCGCGTTCGCCTGGGAGGAACCCCCGGGCACCGCCTCCCGAACCCAGGAACTGGACTATTCCTGGGGCGACGCCGAATGGCTGGAGCGGCGCCATCGGAGCAATGCGCTGGATGCACCCTGGTCCATCTACGAGATACACCTCGGTTCCTGGCGGACCGCATCGGGCGAAGAGCACCGGCTGCCCCGGTACCGGGAACTCGCGGACTGGCTGCCGGCGTATCTGGAAGAGCTTGGCTACACTCACGTGGAATTCATGCCGGTCACCGAGCACCCGTTCTTCGGCTCCTGGGGGTATCAGACCACCGGCTATTTCGCCCCGACCGCGCGCTACGGAACGCCGCAGGACTTCATGTTCCTGGTGGATCGCCTGCACCAGCACGGCATCGGTGTGATCGCGGACTGGGTGCCCTCGCATTTTCCGGACGACGAGCATGGGCTGCGCTATTTCGACGGCACCTATCTCTTCGAGCATGCCGACCCGAAAAGCGGTTTCCATCCCGAGTGGCAGAGCTACATCTTCAATTACGGACGGCACGAGGTCCGGTCCTTTCTGCTCAGCAGCGCGCTTTTCTGGCTGCAGAAATACCATCTGGACGGGCTGCGCGTGGATGCCGTGGCCTCGATGCTCTATCTGGACTACGGGCGCAAGGAGGGCGAGTGGATTCCCAATGAACACGGCGGTCGCGAAAACCTGGCGGCGGTCACGTTTCTGCGCGACCTGAACGAGGCGATCTATCGCGATCTGCCCGATACCCAGACCATCGCCGAGGAGTCGACGGCGTGGCCCATGGTCACGCGACCCACCCATGTGGGCGGACTGGGCTTCGGCATGAAGTGGAACATGGGCTGGATGCACGACACGCTGGCCTATTTCGCGAACGATCCCCTCTACCGCAAGTACCATCATGAACGCCTGACCTTCAGTCTCCACTACGCATTCGACGAGAACTTCGCGCTCTCCCTCTCCCACGACGAGGTGGTGCACGGCAAGGGTTCGCTGATCAACAAGATGCCGGGAGATGACTGGCAGAAGTTCGCAAACCTTCGGGCGCTGTTCGG
>PWRV01000177.1 GCA_003563455.1 Thioalkalivibrio sp. | reverse complement strand
CATGATGAAAAAGTGCAACACGAAGGCGATGGCCACTATCCCCACCCAGATCATCGTTCTTTGACGCCTAAAGGGAAACATTATCACTGCCGTTACCGCCGCCAATACGGTAAGGACGGAAGTGCTAGAAGACGTTGTTGCCACGATGATCAGAGCGCAAATGGTTCCGATTATCGAAAGCATGCGCCCCCCGGAAGGTTCCCGCCAAAGAAGCCAAATCACGGGGAGCAACGCTGCCCAAAACGCGCCTGCAATTATTGAATGAGGGAATGGCCCCTGGCACCGTATCCGGCCCTCGGTCACGCGAGTATACTCCGGCACGCTGCCGAAGACATGAAACAGATTTTGCTGGGTGTTCCATTCGTGAATAAAGATTGCCGCTACCGGTATGCTGATGAAGACAACACCTTTCGCGAACCCGAGCACGTTGTCCCAGCGCGACAGAATGACCCTTCCTAAAAAATACGTAAGAATCAGATCATATGACCAGCCAAGCCTATTAAGAAACGCATCAAAGCTACCGTAATTGATGGTCATGAAGACGGTTGAACTCAGTGCCCAAAGCAGCACTAGCCCATCTACCACGTTCCACCTGTAGTCCCGGTACTCGCCCCTTAAGAGGACACGAACAACATAGACGAGAAGTAATATACGCAATAGCGTGAAATCCGCTCCCGCGATCACCACGCGCTGCGCCATTGGTAGGGTTGTAGCCGCCATCAGAAGCGGCAGAAGTGCAAGTCTGGCGGGCAAAGTCAAGACAAAGAGGGCAAGAAGAGCGGTAGCGGTCACTGACCAAGGATGCAGAAAGGTAACGCCGTAATAGTCTCCAAATCCACCCATTACTATCTCAATCTCTTGCCAAAAGTTGCGGATTGCAATGCCGTACAAATAAAAACGGGTTGGCGCCAGACGCTGCGGGCGCAACGGAAAAAAAGTCTATAGCCTGATCGCCAAGGGAAGCGCTGAATAAAGCCATTCTGGCTTTCTCAGCGCACGCTTCGCCCCAAATGTGATTTGCAGCTTGCCTGAGAGTCAACCACCTACGGTGGCCGATTCTGGCGACGCTTCCAGGTGTCGCAGGGAAACGCCGTTAAATCAGCGCTTCCCTAGGGGCACTCCCTGACCCACGGGAACAAGCATCGTCCGCTTGGAGGCCTACTGCTCATCGTAAACCGCGTGGTGGTACACGGGTGGTGTGGTTATCTCCGATCCGGTGTGTCGGCACGAACCTTCTGTTAGCTCCGTTACTTTGCTAGGAACCGCATGTTGCGCTGGTTCGGGAAGCGGCATCTCCGGATCAGCAGCCGAGCAGCCGGGCCGTCGGAACCTGTCAACCTGATTCGGACAGATCTTTAAAAATTAATGTCGATTTCGTCGCGGTGTCGCTTGCTGCCGATAGCGTCGGGAAGTTCACCACGCTGTAGGGGGCCGGGTCGTCGTCATCGGGCTGTACCGGGTTGATCGAGACGCTGGCCGGTGGCATCGCCACCCTGGGACGTCCGCGCGTGAACCGCTCGGGATGCGCTTTGAAGCTGTCATCAAGCGCTTGTTGGCGGATCTCCGCGATCTCGCGATAACGGCCGGTGAAGACCTGCTCCGGCGTGAAGCCGGCCAGCCCACTGTGATGGTGGTGCAGGTTGTACCAGTCGACGTAGGCGCTGTACCACTGCCGGGCATGGGCAATGCTCTCGAAGCGCCCCGGATAGTCGGGCTGGTACTTGCTGGTCTTGAACTGGCTTTCACTGAAGGGGTTGTCATTGCTGACCCGTGGGCGGCTATGGCTGCACGTCACCCCCAGCTCTCCCATGAGATCGAGATAGCTGCGCGCGATCATCGGTGAACCTCGGTCCTGGTGGAGCGTCAGCGCCCTGTGTGGGATTCCGTAGCGGTCTACCGCCTCCTGGAAGAGCTGCTGGGCCAGCGCTGCATTCTCTTTGTGAGAGACCATCCAGGCCACGATGAAGCGGCTGTACAGATCCAGCACCACATAGAGACTGAGGTAGACGCCGCGTCGTCGCGTGGGCAATTTGCTGATGTCCCAAGTCCAGGCCTCATTGGCAGCCCTTGCCGTAATCCGTGGTACCGCATGGTGCTGAGGCGCACGCTGAGGGCGGCGGTCACCGTTTTCCTTGGCGTCACGCAGCTGCCGATACCAGGTACTGAGCGAACCGAGGTAGATCCCTTGCTGCAGCAGGTCGTGGTAGATCTCATAGACCGGCTGGTCCCGGTAGGGCTCGCTGTGCGCGATCGCAAGCATTTGTGCGCGCTCTTCGGCCGCCAGGGCTCTGGGCTGCGGACAGTGCCGGCGTGACCTCGAGGCCTCTGTCGGTCGTTCATGAAGCCGTTGGCGCCGCGCATACACCGTACTGCGGTTGATGCCCAGGGCTCGGCAAGCCAGGGTCAACGGGAGATGCGCTGGGCGCTCTTCGAGCACCGTGATCATGGTTCGCTCCCATTGTTCATGCGATCGAGCATCGATAAGGCTTTTTTTTGGAGCGACAGGCAGTCTTCGGCCACGGAAAGCTTCCGCTGAAGCCGGCTGTTCTCGCGCTCCAGTGCCTCGATGCGCTTCTGCTCT
>PWRV01000243.1 GCA_003563455.1 Thioalkalivibrio sp. | reverse complement strand
TCTCCACCGGCCGGAAGGAGGCATTGATCACGTTCACGCTGTCGCCGCGCTCGGCGTCGAAACCGACCGCCTCGCGCACCAGCGCGGTGATCCGTGCGAGTTCCTCTTCGCTCAGCGGCCCGCGTTCGAGCACGCCCTCCGCGTTGGGACGCTCCTGGTGATCCAGCACCACGGCCACGGACAGCCGGCGCACGTTGCCCGGCGCCTCCCGGATGTGGCTCACGGTGCGGTCGAGCTCGAAGTTGCGCACCGAACGCCGGCTCACCGAGCCCGGCTGGCCCGGGGCGCCCTCGGCCTCCCCGAACTCGCCGATCGCGCCGGCCTCCGGCGGCTGGTTGGCCAGCGCCCCGGGCACGCCCATCATCGCGCGATCGCGGCGTTCGTCTTCGGAGATCTGTTCGCTGCGCACCGCCGAACGCTCCGGATCAAAGGCCTCGGTGGTGCGCTCGACCCGCGAGAAGTCGACGTCGGCGGCCACCTGCGCGCGGATCGCGTCGCTGCCGACAATGGGGCTGATGATGTCCATGATCCGCCGCACGTAGCCCTCTTCCAGGCGGCGCGTGAAGTCCAGCTGCCGGCCGCTCCCGGCGAGCCCGTCCATGTGGCTCTGCGGCTGGGTCAGCAGGCGACCGCGCTGGTCGACCACCGTCACGTTCTCGGGGTCCAGGTCGGGGATGCTGGACGAGACCAGGTGCACGATGCCGGCGACCCGACCCTCGTCCAGCGAGCGGCCGGCGTAGAGGTTCACCAGCACCGACGCCGTCGGCCGGCTGCGCTCGCGCACAAAGACCGACTGACGCGGGAGGGCGAGGTGCACGCGCGCGCTCTCGACGCTGTCGAGCGTGGCGATGGAACGCGCCATTTCGCCCTCGATCGCGCGATGGTAGCGGGCATCCTCGATCAGGCGGCTGGTGCCCAGCCCCTGGTCCTTCTCCAGCAATTCGAAGCCGAAGCCGGAGGCCTTCGGCAGGCCCTCGGTCGCCAGCTTGAGCCGCGCCTCGTGCAGCTGCCCGGCCGGCACCTGCACCGCGCCGGAGACCGGGTCGAGCCGGAACGGAACCCCGCTCTGGTCGAGAGCCTCCAGCACCTGGGCGCTCTCCTGCTCCGGCAGGTTCGGGAACAGCACCACGTAATTGGGGCGCGTAAGCCAGAGCACCAGGCTCACCACCAGGGTGAGCGCTGCCGCGACTGCCACGATCAGGCCGATCTGGCGTTCGAGCGGCAGGCTCACGAGCCCGCGGAACTGGTCGTTGATGACTGCGAGTGAGGTGGCCATGGCTGTATTTGCGTCCCCCTGTTCATGCCGGTCCCGGTCAGACCGACATGCTCATGATTTCCTGGTAGGCGGAAAGCAGGCGGTTGCGCACCTGGTTGACCGCCTCGAAGGACACGCTCGCCTTCTGCGATGCCACCATCACCTCGACGAGGCTCACATCGGGGTCACCGGTCTCGAAGGCCGTTGCCAGACTGCGCGAGGCCTGCTGCGTCGCGTTCACCTGATCGAGGCTCTGCTTCAGCAGGTTGGCGAAGTCCGGACGCCCGGCCTCGGTCGGCGCCGCGTTCTCCAGCCCGGCGCTCTGCGCCAGTGCCCGCATCTGGGCCAGTACCTGGTTGATCTGCACATCGCTCATCCGTAACACCTCGACAAGACATTACCTGTTTTCAGCAAATACATGTTTTCAATATTCAACGGCTCAGGGAATCGCGAGCCCCGCCTCGCGCAGCCGGGCCAGCTTGTAGCGCAGCGTGCGCGGACTGATGCCGAGACGCGCGGCCGCGTCCTTGCGGCTGCCGCGCTCGGCGTGCAGCGCACCCAGGATCAGCTGCTCCTCGCGAGTGCGCAGGCCGTCACCGAGTACCCGGATCTCGGGCACTGCCGCCGCTGCGGCCTCCCCGTCGCCCGGCGCCACCGCCTCCAGCCGGATGCTGGCGGCGTCGATGCCGTGGCCCGAGCGCAGGATCAGCGCCCGCTGCATCACGTTGTCGAGTTCGCGAACATTGCCGGGCCAGGCGTGGTTCATCAGTTCTGCCGCGGCGCAGGGCATCAGCTCGGGCACCTCGATACCGCGCCCCTGGCGGGCCAGGAAGTGCCGCGCGAGCGGAAGGATGTCGCCCGGACGCTCCCGCAGCGGCGGGATCGTCAGCGGGAATACGCTGAGCCGGTAGTAGAGGTCCTCGCGGAAGCGGCCCGCCTGCACCTCGGCGCGGAGGTCCCGGTTCGAGGTGGCGAGCACGCGCACATCCAGCGCGATCGGGCGCTTGCCGCCCAGACGCTCGACCTCGCGCTCCTGCAGCACGCGCAGCAGCTTGCCCTGCAGCGCGAGGTCCATCTCCGAGATCTCGTCGAGGAGCAGCGTGCCGCCTTCGGCGAGCTCGAACTTGCCGGGCCGGGCCTCGTGGGCGCCGGTAAAGGCGCCGCGTTCGTGGCCGAACAGCAAGGCCTCCAGCATGTTCTCGGGGATCGCCGCGCAGTTGATCGCGACGAAGGGGCCCGCCGAGCGCCGCGAGCGGGCGTGCAGGTAGCGGGCGAAGACCTCCTTGCCCACGCCGGACTCGCCGTTCAGCATCACGGTGACCTCGGAGCCCGC
>PWRV01000296.1 GCA_003563455.1 Thioalkalivibrio sp. | reverse complement strand
GTGCTTTACAAGTATAGCAAAGCCCTCTCGTGCAGCAGGTTCCCCCCTGGCCAACAACCCACGCCAGCCGAACGCCCAATAGGCCAGAGGGATGGCCTCCCACACCCAATGCCACCCCAAGTGGGAGCGGGCTCGCCCGCGAAGCCCCCGCCAAAGCCCGAAAACCACCAACGGCACACCTACGCAGTTCAGCCCCGAATACGATCCCCGGAGCCCTTGCCCGTCGCGGTCAGCACGATGAAGCGGAAATAGTCGCGCAGCGTGAGCGATTCGATCATCTGCGCATCCACGGTGGCCAGCTTGACCGGGTCCGACATGTCGATCCCGTTCACCTGCGCCAGACCGGTAATCCCCGGCCGCGCGTCGAACACGCCGCGCCGATCGCGCTCCTCCACCAGCTCGGTCTGGTTGGGCAGGCAAGGCCGCGGCCCCACCAGGCTCATCTCGCCCTTGAGCACGTTCCACAACTGCGGCAGCTCATCCAGCTTGGTCCGGCGCAGAAAATGCCCGAACCGCGTCACCGCCGAGGCCTCGGCCAGATGCGTCGCCACCGAGGCCGTATCCGGCCGCATGGTGCGAAACTTCACCAGCGTAAACGGCTCCCGATAACGCCCCACCCGCTCCTGCCGGAACAGCGGCGAGCCCGTATCCCGCCAGCCCAGCAACAGAAGCACCAGCATCACCGGCAGCGTCACCACCAGCCCCACCGCCGACAACACCACATCCAGAAATCGAATCACACCACCCTCACTCAACATCGTCCCTGTAGGAGCATCCTCGGCCGCGATCCGCACAACACACGGCCCAACCACGCCCTTCGCGTGCAAGCACGCTCCCACATGCTTCGTGCCTGCAGGAGCAGCCTCGGCCGCGAACCGGCCTCAGCGCCGCATCCCCACAGAAACCCGCGGCGTGCACGAACCCCCAGAAGTCACAAGCCCCCCTTTCGACCGGATCACAAGCCATCACAGAGCGCCCCAAGGCTCTGCGGAACCGCGCCCTGGCGCCGGATCTCCGCCGCCTCCGCTTCGGTTATCCGGGGCGGGATCGCCAAGTACTCGACATTCCAGCCCTGATAGGCCTTGTGGGCACTCAGAAATCGGCCCGCCGCAGCCACCAGAGTCGGAATGGACCTGGCCAGCTTCTCGCCCTGCCGTTTGCAGGTGCCGAACCGAATCGCGCTCTGGTCCTCCGACACCGCCACCAAATCAATCTCCACGTCCGAGCGATCCCAGTACCCCCGAATCCGTTCGGACAACGCAAAGTCGCCCAGACCCAGGCGACTGCGCTCCTCATAAAGCTGCGCCACCAGATCCTCCAGGGCATAGCCTTCCACCTCGCGCAAACGTTCGTCGGCACGGGACACGAGCATGTCCAGCGGGCGAAAGGCCGAGCCGAAACCGGCTTTTGCAGCGCAGACAGCCACGCACGCAGGAAATTGTCGCGAATGTAATAGCGCCCGCTGCGCGCCTTCGGTCGTGCAAAGATCGGCAAACGCCGTTCGATCATCCGATATCGCTCGCTGAGGATCTTCAGATGTCCGCCCACCTGACGCGCCTCTCCCGGGCCGGAGACCTCCGCCAGATGCGACTCGATCGCCGCGTTGTTGCAACCGGGATGCGATGCCAGAAACTGCAGCACCATGTCGTAGCGCCCCCGCAGTTGACGCAGGAACCAGTTGTCCGCTTCATTGCGTAGCGGCGACGAACTGGAGAAGAACAGCTTGCGCAGCACCGTCTCGCGATCCGCATCCAGCACACCCTGCTCGTAGGCATCGCGGTAGAACTTCGGCACCCCCTCGAACAAGTTCCAGAGAAACAACAGGCGTTCGGGGTCCTCGTCCGCATGTGCGCGCAGAATCTCCAACACCGAGCCGATATCCAGGTGCCCCAGCTCAAGCGTATCCGTGGCCCGGTTGAACAGCGGCGCCTGCCGATCATCCAGCAGCGCCGTCATCTCCGCATGCAGCGACCCCAGCACAATCAATCCGCCAGGAACCTGCCCCGCCCGGGCGCTCAGCCGGTCCACCTCTGCCTGCAAGAGCGAGCAGAAGTCGAACAGAGGCTTGCGATGGAAATACTGAAACTCATCCAGCGCCACCACATATCCCGACTCCGCCAGATTCGCGATCAAGCGGGCCAACTCGCCCAGGCTATGGACACGCTCCTCCAACCCGAACGTCTCCAGGTAGCCATTGCAAGCCGCCACCACCCCCGCCGGGTCCGAATCCGGAATCTGGATGTACAACGTCTTCGAGACACCCGCCGCCTGCAGCGCCTGCTGAATCAGCGTCGTCTTGCCAATCCGGCTCCGCCCCGAAATCTGCAGAAAAAACCAGCGCCTCCGGGACAGAATCTCCTGCAACTGGCCCAGCTCCGTCTGCCGACCATAAAACGCCCACTCCCCGGATCCCGCCACTCAGACACCTTAAGGTAAAAGTTATTACCTTAATCTACGCCGATCCTTTAGCCTCATAACAACAGTCACTTACGAGCCACCCCACCGCACAGCCTGCTCCCCCTGTAGGAGGCCAGCCCCCTGGCCGATTGGGCCTGTCCAACATCCAATCGGCCAGGGGGCTGGCCTCCT
>PWRV01000159.1 GCA_003563455.1 Thioalkalivibrio sp. | reverse complement strand
GGGGAGGGTCACGTTCGCGCCGGTGATGATCAGCGCGTCCAGACCCGCCTCCTTGATGTCCTCGAAGTCCTCGTAGAACCGTTCGACGTGGCTCTGCCCGCTGGGCCCGCGCGGCAGCTGGGGCAGCGTGAAGGGGTGCATGTAGAACTGCGCGATCTGGTTGCTCTCTCCGACCAGGCGGAAGAACTGGCGCTCGGTCGCTGCCAGCGCCGCATCCGGCATCATGTTCAGCAGGCCGATGTGCAGGGCGCGGATGTCCTGGTGCAGCGCGTAGTCCCGCGGCAGGACCGTACCGCCCTCCTGGCGCAGCCGGGCGAAGGTCGGCAGTTCGGTGTGCGCGACCAGTGGCATCAACCCGGGTCCTGTCGTGCGAGAGTGGCCAGGATCAGCTCGTCGAAATCGGCCCCGTCGCGGACCCCCGCAAGCTCGCTGCTGAGGATGGTGTAGCCGTGATCACGGGCGATGGCCTCGTAACGGGGCAACCGGGCGCGGAAGAGCAGCGGGAAGACCCAGCGCACGAAGTCGTCGGGGTCGATCTGGGCGACGTCCTCGAGGTCGTGTTCGATCATGTAGCGTTGCAACTGCTCGTCCAGGAAGTCCTCACGGTAATAGAGCGGCTTGGGGTCCCGCTCGGCGCGTGCGATCAGTGCGCGCTGGTTTTGCTCGGTGGCCCGGATATAGATGATCAGCGTGTGCCCGGCCAGGGTTTCCATCACCTCGGGCGCGTCGAGCTCGCTGACCGACCCTCCGGCATCGTTGATGAAGTGGGGGTAGCCGAACAGGAACTCGGCCTTGCGGATAAAGTTGGGAACGTCGAGCATTGCCTGGACTTCCGCCTCGTGGTGCAGGGCCTGGCGGCGCTTGAATTCGGTCAGCGAGAGCCCTCCGAGCTCGGGGTTGCCGAGCTTGCCGAGGAAGCTCGATACCGGGTGCAGGTTGTCGACGGGGATGTTGTTGATGATCTGGATCGAATCGGCGCGCAGCAGCGCGCGCAGGAACGGGACCTGCATCGCCTGCGCCTTGATGTTGTCGAGTATCGGCTCGCTGAGATAGCGCGTGCCGATGCGGTAGTCGCCGGAGTAGTGGAACCAGTCCTCCCGGCGCAGCATGTTGGACAGGTGCGTCTTGCCGACGCCGGACATGCCGAGCAGGGTGATGCGCCGGTTGGGGAGGGCGAGGTATTCTTCTGGCGTCAGACGCATCCGGGACTCCGCCTCAGCGGATCAGGCGGCTGACGGCGCGGAACTGTGGATCCGCGGCATCGCGCAGCCATTCGAACAGCACCGATTCGTGGTTGGTGATCACCGCGCCGGCGGCCCGCATGCGATCGATGCCGTTGGCCTTCAGTCGCGGGTCGCGGCTGCAGACCGCGTCCGCGACGACGAACACCGCCTCGCCGGCTGCGAGCAGATCCATCGTCGTCTGCAGGACGCAGACGTGGGCCTCGGTGCCGCAGACGATCACGTCCGAGCCGGTGATCCGGCCGGCCAGGTCCTCCGCCGCGCAGCAGGAGAAGGCGGTCTTTTCGGTACGGCCGTCGGAGGCCTCGAGCAGCGCCTCCAGCGGCGGGGTCACCGGCCCGAGACCGCGCGGGTACTGCAGCGTGGCCTCCACCGGGATCTCCAGCAGACGCGCGGCCTCGACCAGCCGGCCGGTGTTGCGCTCGACGGTGCCGCGTTCCTCTTCCGGCATCGCGGCAAGCAGCCGCTCCTGCAGGTCGATCAGCAACAGGCGCGAGTGCCTGCGGTCGCACAGTCGCGCAGGATCGGTCGCAGCAGCCCCCGGATTCACTGCCTCACTCCAGAAACTGGTTGATCTGTTGCAGGTCCGAGACGGTCAGGCTGCCGATCGCGCGCTGCAGACGCAGGGTATCGAGCAGATAGCCGTAGCGGGCCTCGGCGTAGTCACGCTCGGCCCGGAAGACCTCGCGCAGGGCGAGCAGCACGTCGACCTGCGTCCGCGTGCCCACCTCGAAGCCCGCCTCGGCGGACTCGAAGGCTGCCCGCGTGGACTCCAGCGCCTGCGCCAGCGCACGGGCCCGCGAGGCATTCGCGACCACCGACAGGTAGCTGCTGCGGGTGGTTTCGACCGTCCGGCGTTCGGTGAGCACCAGCGCCTCCTGGGCGGCCTCGAATTGCTCGCGCGCCTCCCGGGTCAACGCGCTGACACGACCGCCGGTGTACAGCGGGATGTCCAGGCGCAGGCCGATGTTGGCGTCCGTGCTGTCGATGAATCGCCACTGCTCGCCGCCGCCCGTGCCGGAAAAGCCGGTGTCACTGACCGATGCCGCGAGGCCCAGGGTGGGCAGGCCCTCGGCGCGCTGGCGCGCGATCTGTTCGCGCGCGGTCTCGGTTGCCAGGCGCCGGGCCCGGAGTTCCTGGTTCGCCTGCAGCGCGGCATCCACCCATTCCCGCGGGTCGTCCGGATCCGGGCTGACCATCTCCAGAACCTCGCCCAGTGCCGCGAGCCGGTCGTAATAGCGGTTGGTGATCACCGCCAGCCGCTCCTGCGCGAGGTTCAGCGCGTTCTCCGCGGCGATCTCCTCGGCGGCGGCGATATCAAACTGCGCCTGCGCCTCTTTCACGTCCGTGATCGCGATCAGGCCGACCTCGAAGCGCCGCTGCGTCTGCTCGAGCTGGCGGCTGATCGCCTCGCGCTCGGCGCGCCGGAATTCCAGGGTCTCCTGTGCGACCAGCACGCCGAAGTAGGCCTCGGCCACGCGCAGGATCAGGTCCTGCCGGGCGGCGTCGAGGTCGGCGGCCGCCTGATCGATCCGCAGATCCGCCTGGCGCAGATCGATGGTGTTGCGCCGGTCGAAAACGCTCTGGTTCAGTCTCAGCCCGATCTCGCGTCGGCTGCCGTCGACACTGGACCCTATGTCGGGGTCCGAGTAGAAGGCGCCGAGTTCCGCGTCCGCCGAGACCTGCGGGAGAATCGACGAGCGTGCCAGTGGCCGTGCCTCCAGGATCGCCCGATACTCCGCCTCGGCGGCGCGGAGTTCGGCATCCTGCTGTTGAGCGCGTTCGAAGACCTGGATCAGGTCGCTGGACTGGGCGGGGACTGTCCACAGGACGCAGGCGAGGGTGGCGGCGAGCGCGCGAAGCATCTTCATGGCATCGATTCCGGGGAATTCAGACTTTGCAATGCTATCAGAGCGGACCCGAGAATGGGGTACCGCGTCTCCGGGACCCCGGGTCCGTCAAGGAAGCGGTGAAGAAAGCCATCCTGGCTTTCCCGGCACACTTCCCTTTGTCGCGAGCAAGCCCCGACAAGTGAGCGGTTCGTTGATGCCCGCCGCTCAGAAAACGAATTCGGGCTTGCGCTCGAAGCCGAGCAGCGGCTTGAGGCTGGTCTCGAAGAGCTTCTCCGTCCGGTAGCTCTCCTCGGCGACACGGATCACCAGCAACGCCTCCATCACCGGCGGGGTGCCCACCACTACGAACAGGCGCCCACCGAGACTCAGCCTGGACTGCAGGAACGGGCTGTACTCCGCCATCGCGCCGTTCACGCTGATCACGTCATAACGATTGCCCGGAGGCGTCCAGTCCCGGGTCACCGTGGCCGTGCGGAGCTGTGCGTTTCCGATGCCCAGACCATCAAGCCGCGCGCGCGCGGCAAGGCGCAATTCGTCGACGCGCTCGACGCTGTCGACCTGCGCCGCCAGCCGCGCGAGACAGGCGGTGACGTAGCCCGAACCGGTGCCGATTTCCAGCGCCCGGTCGCTTCGCGTCGGCGCAAGCGCCTGCAGCAGGCGTCCCACCACCTTCGGGGGCAGCATGAACTCGCCATGGCCGAGCGGGATCTCGGTGTCGGCGTACGCAAGGCCCTCCCGACCACTGGGCACGAAGCGCTCCCGCGGCAGGGTCTCCATTACGTCCAGCACGCGCATGTCCAGTACATCCCAGGGGCGCACCTGCTGCTCCACCATGTTGTTGCGCGCCAGGCTGTAATCCATGCAGTTGTCCTCGGCTTCGGGGTGAAAACCTCCGAAGGGTACGGCCAGCCTGCCGGGGAGGCAAGTGAGTGTGGTCGGATAGCATCCGGAGCCCGGTGACGCCGGGCTGTCGGTTCAGGAACCAGCCTCGCTTCGCGGGGGCTGGAGATCGAGCGCGGCCACCGTGCGAATCCGCTCGCGCCGGAGCGCCTCGCCCAGTGCCGCCCCATCCAGGCCGGCGTCGAGCAGCGGCTGTGCCGACACGCCGGCGACCGCCTCGGCGGCCCGGCGCAGCGCGTCGGCCTGCGGATAGGGCCGATCGGCAAACCCGCCTCCCCGACCCCGGTAGTCGGCTTCAACAGCCTGCAGGAACGGCTCCAGGCCCTCCGGCCGTCGCAGCGCGTCGATTGCCTCCAGGAGTTTGACCACCGTCTTTGGCCGCAGCTCGAAGAGGCGGTGCACGAGGCCGTGGTGGCGCGAAACCCGGATCGCGAGATCGCGGTAGCGGTTGGGGATGCGAAGGCGCTCCGCGAGTGCCCGGATCCGGACCACCCCGCGCTCCTCGTGACCGCGGTGACCCGGGAGGATCTCCGCTGGCGTGTCCCCCTTGCCGAGGTCGTGCACCAGCGCGGCAAACCGCACTTCGGACGCGGTGCTGAGCCGGGTGGCCTGCTCCAGCACCATGAAGGTGTGGACTCCGGCGTCGATCTCCGGGTGGTAGCGGGACGGCTGCGGCACGCCGAAGAGTGACGAGATCTCGGGAAACAGCACCTTCAGCGCACCGGTGTCGCGCAGGGTCTGGAAAAAGCGCACCGGTGCCGGGCTCGCCAGAGCCTTCTCGCATTCAGCCCAGATGCGTTCCGGGACCAGGGCGTCGACCTCGCCGTTACGGACCAGTTCGCGCAGCATCGCTTCGGTCTCCGGGGCGATGCGGAAGCCCCAGGGCGCCAGTTGTGCCGCGAGACGGGCCACGCGCAGCAGGCGGACCGGGTCCTCGACAAAGGCGTCGGACACGTGGCGAAGCAGCCGCTCCTCCAGGGCCCTGCGGCCGTCAAAGGGGTCGATCAACCGGCCGTCCACGGACTCGGCCATCGCGTTGATGGTCAGGTCGCGCCGCGCGAGGTCCTCGTGCAGCGTGACCTCGGGCGACGCATTGAAGCTGAAACCGTGGTAGCCGCGCGCGGTCTTGCGTTCCGTACGGGCAAGCGCGTACTCCTCGTGGGTCTGCGGGTGGAGAAAGACTGGAAAATCGCGCCCCACCGGGCGGAAGCCGCGGGCCTCCATCACCTCCGGGGTTGCGCCGACCACCACATAGTCGCGCTCGGAGACCGGTCGGCCGAGCAGCCGGTCACGCACGGCGCCGCCAACGAGAAAGGTCTCCACGGGCGCCCCGCTTACTCGCGCTGACCCCTGCGCAGACGCTGCATGCGGGCCTGGTGCCCCTCCTGCCCGAGGTAGGCCGGGACGACGCTCTCCAGCAGCGTCGGACAGGGCAGCGTCTCCCCCGTGCAGATGCTGTCGACCGACAGCGATGCCAGGTTGTCGCGGGAAAGCGGCTTCCCGGGGACGAACTCGAAAACGGATGCCTGAGCCTTGCCCGCCCAATCGGGAAGCCCGAGGATCGGGCGGCGGCGGCCGCTCACCCGCGCCGTGTAGCGCACGATTTCGGCCAGCGTGTACACCCGCGGGCCGCACAGTTCGAAGCCCTTGCCGAAGGTGGCGGGGTCCTCCAGGCAATCCACGAAGTGGTCTGCAACGTCGCCGACGAACACAGGCGCGAAGCGGGCATCGGACCGCGCCAGTGGCATGAACGGCGAGATCTTCAGCAGTGCCGCGAAGCGGTTGATGAAGGAGTCGCCCGGACCGAAGATCACCGAGGGCCGGAACACGGTGACCGGAAAGGCCTCGGCGGCGAAGACCGCTTCTTCCGCCGCGGCCTTGCTACGCAGGTAATGGCTGGGCGGGTCGGCCATGTCGGCCTTCAGCGCGCTCATCTGCACGAAGCGTCGCACGCCCTGGGACTCTGCGGCCGCCAGCGCCTTCTCGGTCAGTTCGGTGTGCACCTTGCGGAAGCCGGATCCGTCCCGGCCCTTTTCGTTCAGGATGCCGACCAGGTTGATCGCCGCATCGGCGCCAGCGAAGACGTTGTTCAGGGTGCCGGGATCGTGCGTATCCCCGCTGACCAGCTCCACCTCCGGCATCACCTTGAGATCGCGGTGTCGCTCGGGGTGGCGGGTCAGGATGCGCACCTTGATGCCCTTTTCCGCGAGCCGCACAACGATGTGGCGGCCGACGAAGCCGGTGCCGCCAAGGAGGGAGACGTGCTGGATGGACATGGTTTTCTCCGGCCTGTCGGGTTGATCATGGGTATGTCCCTATACTAACTCGGCAGCAACGGGACCACAGGGGTTCCGTCGCGCACGGTTTGCCGGGCACGCTGACCAATATCGCGGGAACCCCTGATCGTTGTGCAAGTCCGCAAAACAGGGAACCCATTGCAGCCGGCCGGCCTGGCCTGTGCCGGCTGCGCCGCCATCAGGAGGATCGCATGTCTGAAATGGTCAGCATCAATCCGGCCAGCGGGGAACGTATCGAGACCCGCGCGGTACTCGGCGACAGCGAGGTGGACACGGCCATCGAAAGGGCGCAGGAGCGCTTTTCGACGTGGTCGGCGCTGCCGCTCCCGGAACGGACGGCTGCGCTGCGGGGTCTGGCGTCGGCGCTGCGCGATCGCTCGGAAACGCTGGCTCGGCTCGCGACCGCGGAGATGGGCAAGCGCATCGCCGAGTCGCGTGCGGAGGTCGAGAAGTGCGCGGTCCTCTGTGAATACTATGCCGCGCACGGCCCGGACTTCCTGGTCGACACGATGGTGGCTTCCGATGCCAGGCGCTCGCTGATCGCCTGGCAGCCGCTCGGGCCGGTACTGCTGGTGATGCCGTGGAACTTTCCCTACTGGCAGGCGATGCGTCAGTCGGTCCCCGCGACGCTGGCGGGGAACACGGTGCTGCTCAAGCACGCCTCCAACGTGCAGGGCTGTGCGGGCGCGCTGCAGGAGGTCTTCGCCGCGGCCGGATTTCCCGACGGCGTGTTCCGCAATCTCGCGATCGGTTCCGATGCGGTCCAGCAGGTGATCGAGGATCCGCGCGTGCGCGGCGTCAGCCTCACCGGGTCCGAGGGCGCGGGGCGTGCGGTAGCCGCAGCGGCCGGCAAGCATCTGAAGAAGACGGTGCTGGAACTCGGCGGGTCGGATGCCTTCATCGTGCTGGGCGATTCCGATCTCGAGCACGTTATCGAACAGGCGGCGAAGGCCCGTTTCCAGAACAACGGCGAGACCTGTATCGCCGCGAAGCGCTTCATCGTCGAGGAGGCGGTGGCGGAGGACTTCGTCTCCGGGCTCAGGGCGAAACTGGAGGCGATGCGCGTGGGCGACCCGATCGAGGAAGACACCGATCTCGGCCCGCTGGCGCGCGAGGACCTGCTGGATGACCTCCATGACCAGGTGAGCCGCAGCATCGAGGCGGGCGCGGTCTGCGTCACCGGCGGGCAGCGGATCGAGCGTCCGGGCACGTTCTACGCCCCGACACTTCTCGACCATGTCCGGCCCGGGATGGCGGCCTTCGACGAGGAGCCCTTCGGACCGGTTGCGGCCGTGTCCCGCGCGGCCGATGCCGACGATGCGGTAGCGCTCGCCAATGCCTCGCGCTACGGGCTCGGCGGCAGCGTGTGGACCTCGGACCGGGCGCGGGGCGAGGCCATCGCGCGGCGGCTGGACTGCGGCTGTACCTTCGTGAACGCGATCGTCAAGAGCGACCCCCGGCTGCCCTTCGGCGGCGTGAAGGATTCCGGCTACGGGCGCGAACTATCCGCTCTTGGCATCCGCGAGTTCGTCAATGCGAAGACCCTGTGGGTGGACTGAGCGAGTTGCCGGCGTCTGTGCCGGAACCTCCGTGTGCCGCAGAAAAACGCTGCGAAACTTTGACTCAGGCTGTCAGCCGCCGGTCATCGACATGAAGCGCACGACCTTTTCGGGCCGCTCCCGGAACTCGTGCCGCTCGGGTTTCAGTGCGATCGCTTCGAGGATTGCGGCCTCGAGGTCGCTTTCCGAGCAACCGGCCCGCAGGCGCGGCCGCAGTTCCAGTTTGTGTTCGTTGCCGAGGCAGGTGTAAATCGTGCCGTCCACCGAGAGCCGGACCCGGTTGCAAGTCTCGCAGAAGTGCTGCGAGATCGGCGTGATGAAGCCGATGTGCAGGTCCGTTCCGGCCACGCGCACGTAGCGGGCCGGTCCGCCGCCCGGCATCATGCCGGGGATCAGTTCGAAACGGTCTGCAAGCCTTTCCTTTACCCGCCGGAGGTCCACGAAATGGCCGGCGGCCTCGCGACCGGTCTCTCCCATCGGCATGGTCTCGATGAAACGCAGCGTGAACCCGTGTTCCAGGCAGAAGTCGACCATGTCACCGACCTCGTCGTCGTTCACCCCGCCCATCACGACCATGTTGATCTTGATCGGGCGGAACCCGGCCTGCTTCGCGGCCATCAGTCCGGCGAGCACCTTCTCGAGCTTGCCCGCGGTGATGTCCCGAAAGACCTCGGGCTTGAGCGAATCGAGACTCACGTTGATGCGCCGCACCCCTCCTGCGTAGAGCGCTTCGGCGGATTTCGCCAGACGCGTGGCGTTGGTGGACAGCGAGATGTCCTCAACGCCGGGGAGTGCCGAGAGTCGTGCCGCCAGATCCGGCAGGTTCTGGCGCACCAGCGGCTCGCCGCCGGTCAGGCGGATGCGTCGGGTGCCCAGCCGGGCGAAGGCTGCCATCACGCGTTCGATTTCATCGAAGCTCAGCCAGTGTTCCGGCTCCTCGAAGTCCCGGAACCCGCGCGGCATGCAATAGAAGCAGCGCAAGTCGCAGCGGTCGGTAACGGATACCCGAACGTACTCGATGCGGCGGCCGAAAGGATCGACGAGGGCGGTGTCATTCATCAGCCATAGACTAGTCAAAAAAACCGATGACGCCATTTCCCCGAGCCGGAACGGCGAATAATTCCCCCTACCCGCTGCGATTCGCATCGCGTATAGTCGCGAACCGTGCCGGAACCGGCGTCCGGGCGCACGCTGATTTCAAAAGATCAAGATCAATAAAGAATTGGAGAAAGAGGATGGCTAAAGTTCTGATTGCACAGGGTGGGGGGCCCACGGCGGTCATCAACCAGTCGATGGTTGGTGCGGTCCTCGAGTCCCGCAAGTTCAACAACGTGGACCTGGTCTACGGCGCCTTTCACGGGGTGCGCGGCATCGTCGACGAGGAGCTTCTGGACCTGACTCAGGAGACCACGCACAACCTGGAGATGGTGGCGAATACGCCCTCCTCGGCGCTCGGTTCCACCCGGGACAAGCCGGACCTCAAGTACTGCCAGGAGATCTTCAAGGTCCTGCAGGCCCACGAGATCAGCTACTTCTTCTATATCGGCGGCAACGATTCCTCCGACACGGTGCGGATCGTCAGCGACGAGGCGCGCAAGGCCAACTACGCGATGCGCTGCATCCACATCCCGAAGACGATCGACAACGATCTGGTGGTGAACGACCACACGCCGGGGTTTCCGTCGGCCGCGCGCTTCGTGGCACAGGCCTTCATCGGCGCCAACCTCGACAACTCGGCCCTTCCGGGCATCTATATCGCGGTGGTGATGGGACGCCACGCCGGCTTCCTGACTGCTGCGTCGGCGCTGGGGAAGAAGTTTCCGGATGATGGTCCGCACCTGATCTATCTTCCCGAACGCGTGTTCAACGTAGAGAAGTTCCTGGCCGACGTGAAGGCGACGATGGACCGCTACGGCCGTTGCGTGATCGCGGTGAGCGAGGGAATCCACGACGAGGAGGGCGTGCCGATCGCGGTGAAGCTCGCGAAGAACGTCGAGCAGGATGCCCACGGCAACGTGCAGCTCTCCGGCACCGGCGCCCTGGCCGACATGCTCTGCGAGGAGATCCGGACGAAGCTCGGCGTGAAGCGGGGGCGCGGCGACACCTTCGGTTACGTGCAGCGCTCCTTCATCGGCTGCGTGTCGGACGTGGACCAGCGCGAAGCGCGGGAAGTGGGCGAAAAGGCGGTGCAGTACGCGATGTGGGGCGACAGCGACGGATCGGTGGTCATCGACCG
>PWRV01000154.1 GCA_003563455.1 Thioalkalivibrio sp. | reverse complement strand
TCAGCGCCGACAGCATCCAGGTCCCCACGCCCACGCTCATCGTCGCGGCCGTGAACATCACGGCGGTCCCGCGCTGACGCAGGGCCTGGAAGAAGGCTTGCGGCAGATCGTCCCCGTGGCTGAAGCGATAGGAGATGCGTTCATAGAGATAGATGCCGTAATCGACGCCAATCCCGACCGCGATCGCGAGCACCGGCAAAGGGGAAACCTTCAAGCCGATGTCGAGCAGCGCCATCAGCGCACTGCACATCACCGCGACGATGGCCAGCGGCAGCACGATGCACAGGGTCGCGCGCCAGGAGCGGAATTCCGCGAAGAACAGCAGGCTGATCGCCCCGAAGACCAGCAGCAGCATGGTCACCGCGGCCGCATCCACCGCCTCGTTGGTCGCGGCCATCACCCCCACGTTACCGGATGCGAGGAGCAAGTCGAGTCGGTCGGACGGATTCTCGTCCCGAAAGCGCTTCACTTCGTCGACTACGTGGGCGATCGTCGCACCGTCGTGACCGCGGGTGAAAATCAGGATCTGCATCGCGCTGCAGTCCGTGTTCAGCAGGCCGGTCCCGGTGTCGACCGGAGTGACCGCCTGGGCGAGGATCAGGGGATTGCGCGAGAGTGCACGCCAGCGCGGATCGCCCTCGTTCCACCCGGCATTGATCACCTTCGCCACCCCCGGCAGGCCGACCACGCTCTGCACACCGTGCACGCCCCGCATCGTGGTCTCGAAACGATCGAGGGTGTCCATGATCCTGAAGTCGGTGCAGGCCCCGTCGACGTCGCGGCTCTGGGCGATCACCGAAAGGACGTCGACGCCGATGGAGAAGGACTCGACGATCGCCGCCGAATCCTGGTTGTAGCGCGAGTCCGCGTGCAGCTCCGGGATGCCGGTCCCGACGTCGCCGGTGCGCAGGTCGCGGGACTGCCAGGTCGCGGCAAGCAGCACCACGGCCGCAACCGCCAGAACGATCCGGGCCGGCCCGGGCTCGGCGAGCCGCTTCAGCCGCTTCCAGATCCAGTCCCCCGCATGCTCGCGGACCCGTGCCCGTGCAATCTCGCGGGACGACAGCCGCATCCAGGACAGCAGTAGCGTCAGCAGCAGCATGTTGGTGACCAGCATCAGCGCGACACCCAGGCCAGCCGTCAGCGCCAGCTCCCGCACCATCGCGATTTCGATGCGCATGATCACCAGAAAACCTACCGCCGTGGTGGTCAGTGCCATCGCGCCCGGCAGAAAAAGCCTGCGGAAGGCGTTTTGCGCAGCCTCCATCGGGGTGACGCCACCGATCACCGCGGTACGCCAGGCGTGGGTCATCTGGACCGCGTGGCTGACACCGATCGCGAAGATCAGGAACGGTACCAGGATCGACATCGGGTCGATCCCGAACCCGATCAGCGGCAACAAACCGAGCAGCCAGATCACCGGGATCAGCGCGGCCACCAGAGTCAGCAGCGCGAGCCGGATCGAGCTCGAATACCAGTACAGCAGCAGCGCGGTGATAACGAAGGACAGGCCGAAGAACAACACCACACCGCGCGCGCCGTCGGTGATGTCGCCCACCGCCTTCGCGAACCCGATGATGTGAACATCGAGCCCGTCCCGCTCGTGGCGCTCCCGGATCGCCTCCAGCTGGTCCGCCACATCGAGGTAATCCAGCCGTTCGCCCGTCGACGGGTCCACTTCCAGCAGCTCCGCGGTGACCATCGCCCCGGAGTGGTCGTTCGCGACGAGGCGTCCGAGCTGACCGGACTTCAGCACGTTCTCGCGGACGGTCTCGAGTTCTTCCGGCGTCCCCTGGAACCCGGCCGGGATCACGTCGCCCCCGGCAAAGCCCTCCTCGACCACCTCGATGAAGCGCACATTCGGGGTGAACAGGGAGGTCACCGTCGCGCGGTCGACGCCGGGAATAAAGAAGACCTCGTCCGTGACGTCGTTGAGCGTGTCGAAGAACCCGGGATTGTAGATATCGCCCTCGTGCTGGCGCAGTGCCACGAGAATCCGGTTCGCCCCGCCGAAGGTGTCGCGGTAGGCGACGAAGGTCTGCATGTACTCGTGTTCGAGCGGGATCATTTTCTCGAAGCCCGCATCGATCTGCAGATGGGTGGCCGAGTACCCGAGCGCGACGGTGATGAGCGCGAACAGGGCCAGGAACGCGCGCCGGTGTCCGAAAAGCAAACGCCCCAGGGCCTCGATAAAGCGTCGGAACGTCACGACCCCTGCCCCGTGATCGGACTGTTGGGAAGCTGCAGAACGCCTTCCTCGCCAAACAGCAGCACGTGGCCTGCGCCGGATTCGATCACGGCGCTGAAGGTCCGACTGGTGTCGAGATCGAGTGGCGTGAGCCCTTGCTCGAGATCACGACCCCGCAGCACGAGCCCGTTCTGACCCGCCAGCACCAGGGTACCGTCGGCCACCACGTGCCCGCCGAAGATCAACAACTCGGTTCCGGTCTCGACGCGCTCCCAGTTCTGCCCGGCATCCACGGAGTGATAGGCGTGCCCCCGCATCCCGAAGGCCAGCACCGCACCGTCGGGCAGTTCCAGCAGGCCGAAGAACGACCCGGCATACGGGGAATCCAGTGCCTGCCACCGCTGCCCACCGTCATCCGAGCGCATCAATGT
>PWRV01000317.1 GCA_003563455.1 Thioalkalivibrio sp. | reverse complement strand
TGGCGGGCAGATTTCGGCCGCATAGGCTGCCGCCGCTGCTCAGACGGGGCTTGCGTTGCGACTTGACAGGCCCCCGGGGCGAAGGGATATTGCGGTGAAGGCTGTTGGATTTCCTATCCTTCTCCTTCTCTCCCCCACGCGCCCTCGCGCTGGCGATGCACCACGTTGATGCCGACAGGCTCTGCTGTGCACCGCAGCGGTGCAGGCCTGCTTCTGACTGCGGCTCGGGAGGCCGGCATTTCAAGGCAATTTTGCATGTAAACGCGACGATTACTTCTCGCTGGGTTGGCATCCGTATTGCAAGGTTTCGCGGCATCGCCCGCGTGCAGCGGGGTCTTCGGGGTCAAAGGTCGCAGCGAATGAACATCTGGAACCGGCAATCGGGCCCACGGGCCGTGCGGATCGCTTTTCAGCGACCGGTCAGCGTGGCCCAGCGGATCGTGCTCGGAATCGCCGCCTGGTTGCTGTTCCTGGGTGCCTGGCAGTATGCGGCCACTGCGGATCTGGCACCGCAGCGCCTGTTTCCGCCGCCCACGCAGGTGCTTGCCGCGCTGGAAACCCTGTTCACCGAACAGAATTTCCACCAGGACGTGCTGGCCAGCCTGCGTCGGGTCGCGATCAGCTTTTTGCTCGCGTTCGCCTTCGCGCTGCCGCTGGGACTGCTGATGGGCGCATTTCCGGTCGTGGCGGCCTTTTTCAATCCGCTGGTATCGCCGTTTCGCTATCTCCCCGCCCCCGCGTTCATCCCCTTGCTGCTGATGTGGCTGGGCGCCGGCGATACCCAGAAGATTGCGCTGCTGTTTCTGGGGGTCGTGTGGTTTCTGGTCACGCTGATCGCGGACCACGTGCGCTCGGTGCGCATGGAACTGATCGAGACCGCCCTGACGCTCGGCGCATCGACCCGGCAGGTGCTGGGAGGCGTGGTCTTTCGGGCCTCCCTGCCGGGGCTCGTCGATATCGCACGGCAGATGCTGGCGGTCAGTTGGACCTACCTGATCATCGCCGAGATCGTCGCCACCACCGACGGCATCGGCGCGATGATCATGCGCGCCCGGCGCTTCGTCCGGGTCGACGAGGTGATGGCCGGCATCGTGATGATCGGCATTCTGGGATTGCTGCTCGACCTGCTGTTCCGGCTTCTCCACTGGAAGCTGTTCCCTTACGCGCGGCAGCGGTCGCGCAAAACCTAGGAGTTGAAGCAATGAAACGACTGACCCTGTTCTTGCTGGCCACGCTCGTCATGCTCTCGACGGCGACCACGCAGGCCCGCGATACGGTAAACGTGTCCCTGTTCACCTGGCCCGGATACGGGTTCTGGTTCATCGCCAGAGACAAGAATCTGGCGCCCGACCTCAATCTCAATATCCAGGTGATCGAAGACCCCTACGAAAGCTTCGCCCTGATGGCGGCGGGACGCCTGGATGTGGCGTCGAGCACCGTCGAATACGGACCCATCGCGGCCTACGAGGGGACGCCGATCCGTCTGGTCGCCTACACCAACCCATCCTATGGGGTCGACAAGATCATCGTGCGGCCCGGAGTCGAATCCGCGCAGGATCTGATCGGCGAACGGGTCGCGGTGCTCGAAGGCGGGCTTACCCAGATCTTCATGGGCATCTGGCTGGAAGACAACGGCGTGAGCATCGACCAGGTGCAGTTCGTGAACCTGATCATGGACGACGCGGTGGGCGCAATGCTCAGCGGCCAGGTCGCAGCCGCAGAATTCTGGGAGCCCTTTGGCAGCGTGCTGCTGGAAAACATGCCGGGCGCGCGCGTCGTCGCCACCTCCAGCGAAGACTACTGGATCGAGACCGCATTGCTGGGCGACGGCATGTACATGGGCGAAGCCTTCCTCGACCGTAACCCCGAACTCGCGTCCCGGGCGATGCAGGCGTACTTCGACGCGGTGAACTTCTGGAAGGCCAATCCAGAGGAAGGCAACCGGATCATCGCGCGCAACCTCGGTCTGGAGATCGGCGACGTCGAGATGGTCATCGGCGCTACCGGCGAGACCCGGGAGGGTGGCATCCACATCTTCGATCTGGAGGAATCGGCACGCTTCATGGGGCTGCTGGACGGCGATCCGCCGCTGGGGCTGTCGAACGGCCAGATTCGCGACCATTGGGCGCTGACCAGCGAGTGGTGGGAACGCTTCGGCATGATTGGCGCGACTCTGGAACCGGAAGCCGGTATCCGATTCGACGTCATGGAACGTCTGGTGACCCCGTGACGCACCCGCTACCCAACCTGCCCGCGGATTTCGGTGAACTGCGCATCGAATCCGTCAGCAAACGCTACCCCGGTGCGCACCGCGGCGAGCCCCCGCGGCTCGCGCTGGACTCGGTCTCTTTCGACCTCCAGCGCGGCGCCGTGGGGGTGTTGCTGGGCCCGTCGGGCTGTGGCAAATCAACGCTGCTGAGGATGGTGGCAGGTCTGGAAACGATCAGCGAAGGGCATATCGCGGTCTCCGGCCGCGAGGTCACCGGGCCCGGCCGCGATCGCGGGATGGTCTTTCAGACCTACACGTCATTTCCCTGGCTGACCGTCGAACAGAATGTCGGGTACGGACTACGCATCAACAGCGCGGCGGCCGGCGACCGGGGCGGCGTGGTCGACTACTTTCTCGACCGCATCGG
>PWRV01000068.1 GCA_003563455.1 Thioalkalivibrio sp. | reverse complement strand
TTTTAGGTGCGAGATCCCATTTTTTGAGTCTTTTTTTGTATGAAAGAGCTTCGCTTGATCTGGATCAACAACCCTCTTTTGATAAGCAGGCCTGATGAGGATACGCCGATGAAAAACGGAGGGACGCACGCATGCAAGGGTTCAACGAACACAAGCTAAGCCGCCGGGCTTTTCTCGCCGGAACCGGAGCGCTGGGCCTCGCCACCCTATTCCAGCTCAACCCGATCACGCAGGGACTGGTACGAGCAGGACTCGCACACGCCGGCGAAGGAATCCCGGTCCCGGGTTCGGGCAAGTGGGTTCCGACGGTCTGCCAGGGTTGCACCACCTGGTGCATGAAGGAGGCCTACGTGCAGGACGGCCGCGTCTTCCATGTGCGCGGCAACCAGCACTCCAAGATCACCGGCAAGTCGGGATGCGTCCGTCAGAGCATGGCACTGACCGAACTGTATGACCCGGACCGCGTACGCTACCCGATGAAGCGGACCAACCCGCGCAAGGGTCGTGGAGAGGACCCTGGCTTCGTGCGCATCTCCTGGGAAGAGGCGATGGACACCTTCGCCGAGAAGCTACTGGAACTGCGGCGCAAGGGCGAACCGTACAAGTACATGACCACCCGCGGCCGATATGGATTTATGAGCGGCGTGATGCTCGCCAATATCACCCGCATCATCGGCTCGCCCAACGCGATCACCCACTCGGCCATCTGCGCCGAGGCTGACAAGTTCGGCCCGTACTTCATGGAGGGTAACTGGGGTTACCGGCAGTACGACATCAAGAACAGCCGCTACCAGCTCTCCTTCGGGGCCGATCCGATTGCCGCCAACCGCCAGGTATCCTTCGCGACGCGCGAGTGGGGCAACATGCTAGAACACGCCAAGGTCGCGATCGTAGATCCCCGCTTCTCCTCCAGTGCGCAGAAGGCCGACGAGTGGCTGCCGCTCAAGCCGGGGACTGACTCGGCGCTGGCGCTGGCGCTCGCGCACGTCATTCTGACCGAAGGCCTCTGGTACAAGCCCTTCGTGGGTGATTTCGCCAATGGCGAGAACGGCTTCGTTTCGGGACAGTCGGTTTCCGAAGAGGACTTCGAAGAGCGCTACACCCATGGCGTGGTGCAGTGGTGGAACCTGGAACTCAAGGACCGCAACCCGGAGTGGGCAGCGGAGATCACCGACCTTCCGGTCGAGCAGATCGTGCGCGTCGCCCGTGATCTTGGCACTGCGGCTCCGAACGTGGGTATCTGGCTCTCGCGCGGGATGCACATGAATACCCGGGGCGCGTACAGCTCGATGTGCGGTCACGCCCTGGCCGGCCTGCTTGGTGCGGCCGAGAACGACGGCGGCAGCATGCGCTTCAGCGCGCGCCCGATGGCCTCCCTCCCGGACGGCGCCGCGTATCGCGATGATCTGGCCAAGGCCGGAATCGCGATGGAAATGATCGACCGCCGAGGCCGACTGGAATTCCCGGCACTGGCTCGCGGCGTGTCCGGCGCCGGCGTGATCAGCGCCCAGCCCGCCAACTCCATTCTGGAGGAAGATCCCTACGGCATCGAGGTCTTGTACGCGAGCTGGAACAACTTCGTCTACGCCCAGCCGCATGCGCAGGAATGGGAAGAGGCGATGAAGAAGGTGCCCTTCCAGGTCCACTCCACCCTCAACCTCGCTGAACAGTCGATGTTTGCCGACATTATCCTGCCGGCTTCGCACAGCATGTTCGAGCGCTGGAATGTGGTGGCGAACTCCGGTAACGGCTACGGCGTGGTTGGGATTCAGCAGCCCATGGTCAAAGTCGGCGATGTCCGTCAGGACGAGTCCGAGATCCCCTGGCTACTGGCCGAAGCGCTGGATCGCAAGGGCTTCAGCGCACCGCTCGAATACCTGAAGAACGAGTTCGTTGATCCCGAGACCGGCGCCCAGCCAACCAACGGCGACGAACTCGGCCTTTACATGGCCAAGATGATGACCCAGCCGTTCTGGGATGCCGACTCCGACGTCGGTGGCACGAAGTTCAACAGCTGGGACGAGTTCCGCGAGGTCGGCATGTGGACCAGCGACCATTATCCGTTCCAGTCGCGCTGGGGCAACATGGGCACCAAAACCGGCAACTTCGAGTTCTACTCCGAGACGCTCAAGGAAGCGCTGCAGTCACATGCCGACCGGCACGACACCAACATCGACAACGTGCTGGAGACGTGCAACTACGAGGCCCGCGGCGAACTGGCGTTCATTCCCCACTACGAAAGCCCGTTCCGGCACGGCAGCGACGCCGAGGTCCCGATGCTCTTCGTCGACCACAAGCACAAGCTCAACCGCGAAGGCCGCGGCTGCAACCACTACTGGTATACCGCCGAGCGGGATACCGATGCGGGTGACCTGAAGTTTCGCGACGCAGCCAAGATCAATCCGGTCGACGCCGAACGCCTGGGGATCGAGACCGGCGACACGGTTCGCTTGACCTCAGTCTCCGGCACCATCACCTGCACCGCGAGCGTCTGGGAAGGCGTGCGGCCCGGCTGCGTGGTCAAGGCCTTCGGCATGGGCCACTGGGCCTATGGCCGGCATGTCTCCGAGGACTTCGGACGCACGGCCATTGGCGGCAACAACAACGAGCTGATCCCGCGCGATTACGACCGCCTGTCAGGATCCTCGGTGTTTTCCGGCCAGATTGGCGTTCGCATCGAGAAGGCTTGAAGCCGACAACTGCTAGGAGAGATTCGTCATGGGATACGGAATGGTGATTGACCAGCAGCTGTGTGTCGGCTGCGCCGCTTGCACCATCGCGTGCAAGATCGAAAACAACACGCCGGTCGGCTTCAACTGGTGCGACAAGATCACCCGCACCAGCGGGAAGTTTCCGAACGTGCGCTACGAGTACATCTCGACGATGTGCAACCACTGTGACAATGCGCCCTGTGTGGCCGCCTGCCCGACGCAGGCGATGTACAAGGACGCTGGCACTGGCCTGACCCTGCACGACACGAACAAGTGCATCGGCTGCAAGGCCTGCATCGTTGCCTGCCCCTACGGCGTGATCAGTATCAACTGGCAACGCCCGCACCGGCACTGGGCCCAGAGAGACCAGCTCGCGGAGGGATGCTTCTCGCCCCGTGAGATGCTCGAAGAGTCCGGGGGCGAAGGCTCACCGCATGGCAACCCGGAGCGCGGCACGACCTACCCTGTCGTTCGCCCCGCCGGTTCCGTGGAGAAGTGCACCTTCTGCGATCACCGCCTCCTCGAAGGCCTGGCACCGGCCTGTGTCGACGCCTGCCCGTCGGGTGCACGGCAGTTCGGCGACATCGACGATCCGAACAGCGAGGTCAGCAGGCTGGTTGCGAAACACGGCGGCCAGGGCCTGCGCGAAGAGCTGGGCACCCGGCCGCGGGTGATCTACATCCGGGACTACAAGCCGCAGCGCCGGTTCGAACCCTTCCGCCCGGCCGGCGAAGGCCAAGGAGCGTAAACCATGAACGCCAATGTCAGTCTGAGAGACTTTGCGACACCCACCTGGATCCTGATCGCCGTCGGTCTGGTGGCGGGCGGTGCCGTGGGTCTTTACGAGATGTTCTTCGGCCACCTGTTCGCGACCAACAATGCGCTGGTCTGGACACTGCCGCTGGTGACCTACATCTTTCTGGCCCTGATGAGCACAGGGATCTCCCTCGTGCTGGCCTACGGCCTGATCATGAAAGAGGAGGCCATCACGCGGCACACCCGGCCCCTGCTGATCATGGCCATCGGAATCCTTCTTGGGGGCTTCACCGCCCTGGCCACGGAGCTCGGCTCGCTGCTGAACATGGTCTGGATTCTGCTCTCGCCCAACCTCAGTTCGCCCATCTGGTGGATGGGTGCGTTGTATTCCGTTGAACTGGTGCTGCTGGCCGTGAAGCTGGTGATGGACCTGAAGGGGCGTCACGGGGTATTCGACATGCCCCTGGCATGGGGTACGCTGGTGATCGCGGCGGCTGCAGCCATCACGATCGGCGCCGTGTTCGGTACCGTGATCGGCCGCCCGGACTACCACGGGGCCTTCCTGTCGGTGGTCACGCTGGTCTCCGCACTGGTCAGCGGGTCGGCCGCCATCGTGCTGCTGCGTCCGCACAGCGCGCTGACCGAGACCGCCGGGCGGATCTTCCGGCAGGCGGCGCTGCTGTTCGCCGCACTGATCCTGGTACGGGTCGCCTACGAGGCCCACAGCACGGTCGCCGGCATGCTGGGCTGGGCGAGTATCGCGATGCTGGCTCCGTTCCTGATCGCCGCGGCGCTGCTGCCGCTCGCGCCCCGCCTGCTGGCGCTGCTGGGCATCGTCGGTGCGCTCTGGGTGCAGTACAGCTTCATCATCACCGGGCAACTGGTGTCGCTGGGACAGACCGCGCACTGGTACGGTGCCGTTCAGTCCTACCAGCCGAACATCCCCGAGGCGCTGATCCTGGTTCTCGGCATTGCCGTGGCCGCCGCGCTGATCAAGCTCGGGGAACAGTTCCTGATGCGCGGTGAGGGCCGCGCCGCGACCTGAGGCAGGGGGCAGGGACGCCCGTTCCCCAGTCCCTCCCCGGTTGAGCGGGGAGGCTTTTTCGATCCTGGGGCATGCGGCGCCGCTCGTTCAGGCGTTGTAGCGGACAACGCCATGGCCCGAGAGGTCGTATCCGCCGAGGGCGGCGGCCTTCTGCCGGAAACGCTCGGTGCGCGCGAACCGGAACAGGGCCTGAAGGCCGGGCTGGAAGTACGCGCGCCGACGCATGCCAAGATCAAAGCGCTCCTCGCACAGCGGGACAAAGCCGAGTCCGTACCGACGCGCCGCGGCCTCGATTCCCAGGCCGCAGTCCGCGCTACCGCTGCTGACCTCCAGTGCCGCGTCGTCGTGCGTCAGCGCACGCTGTTCAAGCACCTGGAGATCGGAGACGTCGAGGCCGGCGGACCTCAGCAGGTGCCGGAGCAGCACATCGGCACCGGCGCCCTCCGACCGCCGAATCACCCGAACGTCCGGGCGCGCCAACGCGTGAATGTCCGCGATTGCGAGCGGGTTGCCGGGTGCCACGATCAGACCCTGGCTGCGCCGCGCCCACTCGATGGTCACCAGGTCACGCAGCCCTCCGAGTCCGCAGTGAGCAGGGTCGTTCCAGCTCCCGTCCTCGTGCACGAGATGGAACCCGATCGCTTGGGCTTCATCGGCAATCAGCCGATCGACACCATCGCCACTGCCATTCAGTAGCAAGGCAAGACCGGAACCCGATTCGCGTGCCGCCCACTCGAGCAACGGGTCGTGGCTGCCTGCGAGTACGGGCGGGGTATCAGCACCCAGCGGCTGACCACTCTCGAGGTGATTCATCAGCCAGAGGTCGATTGCCTTGCGGGGGAACAACAGCTTCCCGGTGATCCGCACACAGGGGATCACGCCGTCGCGAACCAGATCGTAAATCTTCCGCTCGCCGAGCCGCAGATACTCCGCAACCTCGGCAGTCGTCATCATCTCCGGGCGGGGCTGCATATTCATGATCCAGGATGCTCCGGGTTCCGCCTTGCAATGTCCTGTGCAAGGGACGCGGTAGACTGCAGGCTAACACACCGCCGGCAAGACCCTTTGAACAGCCCCGACCCTTTCAGCCTCGCAATGTCTCTAATCGCCACCGGGGATCCGACGCTGTTTTCCATCGTGCAACTCTCGCTGCAGGTCAGTCTGACCGCGGTGCTGCTGGCGAGCCTCATTGCCCTGCCGCTCGGCGCGCTGATCGCACTGTTCCGCTTTCCGGGCCGCGGGGTCGTGATCACCCTTCTGAATGCGCTGATGGGCCTGCCTCCGGTGGTCGCGGGGCTGATCGTCTATCTCAGTCTCTCGCGCGCGGGTCCCCTAGGCCAGTTCGGCCTGCTGTTCACTCCGACCGCGATGGTGATCGCACAGACGCTGCTGGTGCTGCCGATCATTGCCGCGCTGACCCGCCAGGCCATCGAGAACCTGTGGGAGGAATACCGGGAACAGCTGCGGTCGCTCGGTTCCGGGCGGATTCGCGCGATCCCGACCCTGTTGTGGGACGCCCGAATCACCCTGACGACCGTGGTTCTCGCAGGGTTTGGCCGTGCCAGCGCCGAAGTGGGTGCCGTGCTGATCGTTGGCGGCAACATCGAGGGCGTCACGCGGGTGATGACCACCGCCATCGCGCTGGAAACCAGCAGGGGCGACCTGCCGCTGGCACTCGCGCTGGGCCTGATCCTGCTGGTCCTGGTCGCACTGATCAATGGCACCGCCTACCTGCTGGGCGAAATCACCAGCAGAAACATGCAATGATTCCCGGGAGCGCACCGCCATGTCCGTAACCACCATGTCACCCGACCCGGTCGATGGAGCGCTGGTGGAGTTGAACGAGATCTCCTTCGTCCGCTCCGGTAACGCGTACCTGGATCGGGCAAGCCTCGCACTGCGCCCTGACGGCCGGACGATCATCGTCGGCCCCAATGGGTCGGGGAAGAGCCTGCTGATGCGGATCGCCCATGGCCTGCTCAAACCGACCCGGGGACACGTCACCACCGGTCGGCGCAATGGCTGCCCGCTTCGGCAGGCGATGGTCTTTCAGCGACCCGTGATGCTGCGGCGCTCGGCGCAGGCCAACGTCATTCACGCACTGACATTGGCAGGTACTCCCCGGCGCAGACGGCGTGAACACGCGGAGCGGGCGCTGGCCTCCTTTGGACTATCCCAGGTGGCGGATCGACCGGCCCGGATCCTCTCTGGCGGCGAACAGCAGCGTCTGGCGCTTGCCCGGGCCTGGGCCCTGCGACCCGAGATTCTGTTTCTCGACGAACCCAGTTCGGCGCTGGATCCGGCCGCCACCAAAGCGGTGGAAGAGGGAATCAACACCTTCCATGAACATGGCACCAAGATCGTGTTGATCACCCATGACCTCGGCCAGGCGCGACGGCTGGCCGACGATGTAGTGTTCATGTGCTGCGGCCGCATCATCGAGCACACTCCGGCATCCCGGTTTTTCTCTTCGCCAGTGACGGAGGCCGCAGCCGGATTCCTGCGTGGAGAACTCATCCTTGATACCGACCCGCCGGTTGAGCAGCCGGGCAAGCAAGGAGGTCCCTCCTTTTGAGCCTCACTCGATTGCTGAGTGCCGCCCTGCCCCTGTTGTTCGCGGCGGCAATTGTGCCGACTGCACAGGTGGCCGCGGATGCACCCTTCATCACGCTTGCCTCCACCACCTCCACGGAGCAGTCGGGGTTGTTCCGTCACTTGATCCCCCACTTCACGGAACGCACGGGTATCGAGGTCCGGGTCGTCGCGGTCGGCACGGGGCAGGCCTTCACGATCGGCCGACGGGGTGACGCGGATGTGCTGCTCGTGCATCACCGGGAAGGCGAAGAGGCCCTGGTCGCAAATGGATTCGGGACGGAGCGACGCGACGTGATGCATAACGATTTCATACTGATCGGGCCGCGGTCAGACCCCGCTGATGTCGCTGCCGCGGCGACCATCGCGGAGGCCCTGAAACGGATTTTCGAGGCGCAGGCCCCATTCGCGTCGCGCGGCGACGACAGCGGTACCCACCGCAAGGAACTCGAGTTATGGAGAGAAACCGGGCTGAGCCCCGGTGGCCGCTGGTATCGGGAACTCGGAAGCGGCATGGGCGCCACGCTCAACACGGCCGCCGCGATGGACGCCTACACGCTGGCCGACCGTGGAACCTGGCTGAGCTTCCGGAATCGTCAGGAGATGGAGGCATTGTTCGAGGGCGACCCGCTGCTGTTCAATCCCTACGGAAGCATTCCGCTCAATCCCGATCGCTTCCCCTGGGTCAAGGCGGATCTCGCCTGGCAATGGCACGAGTGGATTACCTCCACCGAGGGTCAGGAGCTGATCGGCAGTTATCTCATCGATGATGTGCCACTGTTCTTCCCGTCACTGGAACGCTGAGGGTCCGGGACCTCGTCCTCCGAATGCTGCCCCGTATCACGGCATGCGATTTGCATTGTTTTCCCAAGAGGCGAACGGAAGGGTACCCTAGAAACCGTTTCTGGACGGACGCGAATGGCCATACACAGTCAGGAATCACCGAACCGGCTGGTCGACCGGTTCGGACGGCAGGTCACCTACGTGCGCATGTCCGTGACGGACCGCTGTGATTTCCGCTGCGTGTACTGCATGAGCGAACGCATGACCTTCATCCCGCGTGCGCAGCTGCTCACCCTGGAAGAAATGGCCATGCTGGGACAGGCCTTCACCGAGCTGGGGGTTCGGAAACTCCGGATTACCGGCGGCGAACCCCTGGTTCGCAAAAACGTGATCTCCCTCTTTCGGCAACTGGGCCGGTTGCCGGAACTCGAGGAACTCACCCTGACCACCAACGGTTCCCAGCTCGAGCACCTGGCGCGGCCGCTGCGCGAAGCAGGGGTCAAGCGCATCAACATCAGTCTGGATTCGCTGGATCCTCGGCGCTTCCGGCGGATTACACGGATCGGCAACCTGAGCAAGGTGCTGCGGGGCATCGATGCGGCGCTTGCCGTGGGCTTCGAACGCCTCAAGCTGAACACCGTGGCGATCCGGGACCGGGGTGACGACGAGATTCTGGGCCTGCTGGACTTCGTCCTCGATCACGGTATGGACATCACCTTCATCGAACAGATGCCGGCGGGGATCGATGCCGATGCACCCTCGTCGCAATCCTTCGTGCCCAGCGAAGAGATTCTCGAACTGCTCCGTACCCGTCACGAGGTCATCGCAACCGACGAGACGAGCGGCGGGCCGGCCCGCTACTACCGCATTCCCGCCCACGCCACCCGTGTCGGCTTCATCTCCCCGCGCAGCCACAGCTTCTGTGAGAGCTGCAACCGCGTGCGGGTAACCACCGAGGGCCGGTTGCTGCTCTGTCTCGGACAGGACCACTCGGTCGACCTGAAAAAGGTACTGCGCGCGCATCCCGGCGACCTGAGCCGCCTGAAACAGGCGATTACCCGAGCGATGGAACTCAAGCCGGAAGGGCATGATTTCAATCGGGCGCGCCATCCCGTGGCGTTTCGCAACATGAGTTCGACCGGCGGCTGAGTGACCCAATGTCGAAGAGATCCCATGGCTGAATCCAGACTCCTGCGTGTACTCCAGCTCGACGCCTCCGATGCCCGGATCTTCGAGCCGGTCGCGATTCCCGGCGAGTGGGCGGTCCCGGGCAGCTTCCATTTCCTGGATGCCGACCTTGAACACCTTTCCGGTGCCGAACGCCAGGCTTTCACCAACGGTTTTCTCGGGATCGGCAGCTTTGGCTGGACGACCCTTGTTACCGTCGCAGAGATTGACCCTGCGGAACGCGAGCGGGTGACACGCATGCTGGCCGGCCATCTCGTGGACCGCTTCGGCGCACCGGACACGGAGACCGCAATGCCCGCGGCACGCGAGGAAATCGCTTTTGCCCAGAGCCTGTGCAGCCACCCGGTCGGCAGCGTGATCGCGGTGACCCGCAGCTTCGATGGCCAGGAATTCAGCGAGGACTACAGGCGCTGGAATCCACCCAACGAGATCGACCACACACGACTGCGGATCTTCGGGATCGACGACACGCAGGCCTGACCTTCGGGCCGCCGTTCTACTGCCGCAGCGTTTCCCTAAGGCTCGGAAGATCCCCACTGCTGAAGCTTCCGGTCCAGCGTCTTGCGCGAGACCTCCAGTATGCGGGCCGCCTCGGACTTGTTGCCGGCACAGCCCTGCAGCACGGCAAGGATGTGCTGCTTCTCTATCTCCGCGAGAGTCAACGGGGCACCGGGAACCACCCCCGGGGCCTCCGTACGATCGCCTTCCGAGCGGGTCTGCACCGCGACGTCACGGAGGCAATCCTCGGGCGACTGCCCCAACAGCACCGAACGCTCGATCACATTGCGGAACTCGCGCACGTTGCCCGGCCAATGGTGTACGCTCAGGGCGCGGATATCACCCTCGGTCACCGGGACAGGGGGCATCGACAGTTCATCCGCGAACATGCTGACAAAATATTCCGCGAGCAAGGGGATATCCTCGGTGCGCTCCCTGAGCGCCGGCATCCGGATGCTCAGGACATTGATCCGATAGTAGAGGTCCTCGCGGAACTCACCCGCCCGGACAGCATCCGCGAGATCCCGATTGGTGGCCGCAATCACCCGCACGTCTACCGGAATCTCCCGGTTACCCCCCACCGGGCGAATCTTCTGGTCGTCGAGGACCCGCAACAGCCTGCTCTGCATTCCCAGCGGCATGTCGGCAATTTCGTCCAGGAA